>JAJFUH010000006.1 GCA_021372535.1 bacterium | reverse complement strand
CTTGCCACAAGAGAGGGGAAGCGCCCGCTAACATCTATTTTATCAAGGTGTTATGCGCGGGGTGAGTTTCCATGGTTAAGAGTGGCAACTATCATATTCTACTGCAAATAAAAGGTACTCAGTAGTTTAACCGGACAGTTCATATTGTGTTTCATCACCCACTGACCTCCTCTCCCTTCAGGGAGAGAGAATTCAAAGGATGAGGGCGTATTTTTTACGTGTCCGTGGTTTCCTTGTTCTATGCTTACCAAACTGGATAACCGGATTAGATTTTTCAATACTTCCACAGAAAAAACTAAGCGCTTTTCATTTCATTCCCGTATTACTTATATGAAAGCTGAGCGAGATCAGCAAAGAGTTCGATGTTCCTCGCAAGCGGGAGATACCGGTTGGATAACGAAATGACTGAGCTTCTTTCCGGAGCGCGTGATGGCGATATGACGGCGTTCAGGCTTCTTGTGGACCGCTGTTCCCGACGCGTACACTCGATTGCCTACCGAATGACCGGTAACGCAGAGGATGCACGCGACATTGCCCAGGAAACGTTTATACGGATTCACCAGTCGCTTGCAATAATCGACGATACACAGTCGTTTCAGGGATGGCTTTACCGGACGACAGTAAATCTTGCGCTCGATTTTCATCGTGTTAAAAAACGTTATGCCGTGGTATCACTTGAAGGCGTGGGTGGAGAAATCACCGCCGGAACGATTTTACCTGATACGGCCTCGGAGAACGCTGAAATGGCCGCTATCGTAAGGATCGTCGTCCGGATGCTTACTCCGAAACAGCGTGAGGTGTTTGTCCTCAGGGACATCGAGGGCTTTTCCACAGAGGAGATTGCGAGTCTCCTCAACCTCAACCAGTCGACTATTCGCGTTCATCTGGCAAAGGCGCGCGAACGAATGAAACGGGAACTATTGAAACGTTATCCGAATTATTTTAACACTGTAAAACAACCGGGAGGACATATATGAAATGTACGGAGGCGCGCCGCATGGCGGCCCTGCACGCGGGCGGAGACCTTCCCCCGGATGATGTGACGGAGCTGATGGCTCATATCGATCAATGTCGGAACTGTGCCCAGAAACTGGCGCAAATTGGGAGAACGCTGACGCTGGTTCATGATGCTTTCGGGGCTGATGTTCCTCCTCCGTTATCCGGTGACTTTTCGGCCGGAATTATCGGGGCTTTGGAGCGCGGGCAGGAGAAAGTCGAAAAACAAACAGCAATCCTCAGGCGTTATCCGCGCTGGATGCGGACGGCGGTTTCGGTCGGCGCTGCGGCGGTGCTGACAGCGGCTGTTTTCCTTCCTGCAAGGGAAGCATTGAAAGAACATCGTCTTTCGGTGAAGCGAGAAGAAATCCTTCGTGAGGCGGAACGAAATCTTGCGGAGATTGATCTTACATCGAGGATTATCGCCGATTATTCGATCGAAGGCCCATTCAGACTCAACGAATGGACTCAATCACCTGATCCCGGAATTTTCGCTGTCCTTCACAAACCCGACCCTGACACACACCCGGACAGGTATATCATCGACTATCTCGGTGAGGCGGGCAGGCTCTCATACAGAGGCTTCACCTGGACGCCGGTTGTCAGGAATTGCCTGCTGACCCATATCGACAGCGAAGACAATTTATATATCGCCATCTATCGCATGCCGGATTCGACAACACTTGAACGCCAAAATATATCGAATATCCTTATCAGAAAATTTAAACCTTATTTTAACGACGGAGCATGACTATGAGAAGACAAAAAGCATTTTTGGCGATTGCTGTTCTTGCACTGGCTTTCTTTTCCGGCGGTTGCCTTGTGACATCGCTCAATCCGCTCTATACCGACAAGGATATTGTGTACGAAGAATCTCTAGTCGGATCGTGGCGTTCCGATAGTGATAAAGAGACATGGATGTTTGAAAAGGAAGGTAAAAACGCCTATACCCTGTTCATTTTCGACAAGGAGACATCGGGAAAATTCGAAGTGAAACTCATAAGACTCGGCGGATGGCTGTTTATTGATATGTTCCCCGCTGAGCCGGAAAATGTAAACTTATATTACTATCTGCATACAATTCCAACCCATTCGTTTATCAAGGTGTCGATAGAGGATAACACCTTGAAACTGGCGTTTATGGAACTTGAATGGTTTCAGGAGCGGATAAAAAACGGAACGGATATCGGTCTTCAATATGTCACCCGTCAGGACGAATCCGATATGGTGCTTCTCACCGCGCCGACCGATCAGTTACAGGCGTTCGTGATGAAACACGCCGACAATGACAGCCTGTTCAAATTCGAGGAATTGAAAAGGACGGGAAAGTAGCGACTTAGCTTTCTCTGTCATGCCCCTCCTTATATTAACACACTTATACGTTCCCCGACGGATGCAGCGCCCAGCTCGTTGTCTATTATAGTGCCTGTACGAAGGCAGCGACGATCTAGGACAGCACTCTATCCGGAGAAACGCACGAGAAGACATGGGATGCAGCCTCATTCCCGAGCATTGTTGATGAAATGGTGATATCGGTCTGAATTTAAACAGCACGGGGGGGATTTATTGGAGTGCAGCGTATAATCATTTACGGAAACCAATTATCGGTGTGAAGTCGTATTATTTTTTCACTTTTTCATTATTATCGGTGTTTTGTGTCCCGGAAGCTTGAACAATCTGACTGAATTTGTCGGACCTTACTAACAGACCATGGTTTTCAAGAACAATAAAAGACTCAGTATGCACCACGCCCTCAATTTTATTGATCCTGCCAAGGACAGTGTTTATCTCGAATGTTGATCGCGCTGCAAACCCTACCAGAAAATCATATCTCCCGGTAATGCCTACAGCAAACAATGTATTTGGAAGCTTATCGAGTTCGTTCAGGATTTCCTCACGATTGGCATTGATGGAAATACCCGAAAAAACAACGATGACTTCCTGGAATTTCTGTGTATCCACCTCACAAGAGAAATTTATAATACCTATCTCATTCAATCGTTTGATTCTCTGCCATACTGTCGAGTTGGGTATCCCGAGTTTTTGTGCAAGGTCAACATTTGCTATACGTCCATCATACCCAAGAACATTCATGATTTGCAAATCGATTTTGTCAATCATTTGATCAATCCTTTTTTTAAGACCTAACTATCATTTTTTCAATAATAAAAAAATACAATAATAAATAATTCCATTATAATGGTATAATTTATAAAATAATTCCTGAAATATCAAGTAATAATACAAATATTACGTAATTTAACACATAAAGATAAAAAAAATGTTGACAAAAAAGGTTTGAGCACATATTAATATAGACAGTAGTGGAAACCTGTCGATGTTATGCGATATTCTGAAACGATGATAATTCCGGATTATACAATATTGATTAATGTTTACGGAACACTGTATTACCTGATTCTCAATATATCCTTATTATTCAGATTTCCTTTTAAATATAGTAAACGTAATTATTTCCAGACAATGGAGGGGGTGATTCCAAAAAGAAAATTTATCTGAAGCAGACCTTTTTTTCTGTGTCAGCGCCGTGCGCATCGAACACATCTATTCAAAGGGAAAAGGAATAAGTTCAATTATATGATTATTAAAGGGAGAAAAGAAATGAAAAAGTTTATTGCAGTAGTTCTTGCATGTACGGTCATGACAACTGTGGCCTTTGCTGCAAATTTCAGCCCGACTCTTTTAAAACTGTCTGCGGCTCAGACAGTTAAATATGATTTTGACGGTTCGAAGCTCGATATACCCATTCAGATTTCAGGCAGACCGGCAAATCTCATTTTCCTTGTATTCTCCAAAGGACAGGCAGAATCGATAAAACCCGTACGAAACGGTCATCTCGGCTGGCATTATGTCAATAAAATCGATACCTGTATATTTGTTTCACAGCCGAAAATCATGGATGTCGGATCAAACATCGTTTCATGGGACGGAAAGAATACCGATGGTAAAGCGGTCCCTCGGAGCGAATACACGTATTACATGTGGGCCTATGATAACCTGACCAGTAAAATAGCGGTATCCAGAAGCCTGAGTTTCAAACGTCCGAATGCAATCATCGTAACCATGGATGAAAAAAATAATCCGCTGTCGAATCCGCTTATCGTAACCGGTGGAACCAGTCATAAAGGAAACGACACACGGGATAAAAGAACTCATTATAAATGGATGATCGGCGGTGATCCTGATGACGCAGCCCTCATGGAGACAACCGCAGTCATGGCGTTTGGAGACAAAGGTACCATAGCATTCCTTCCGAGCGATCATGATTACTGGTTCAAGAGTTCACAGCGCCCTTCCGGGGTCGTTGAAATCGGAAAATATAAATGGGTTCCCAACGGCGACTCGGAAATCCAGACTGCCTGGGGCGATAACGGTTATTTCACCTATGCCGAGCCAGTATTCTGCACGGAATATCACAACGATCTCGTCATAATTGAGGGTCACAATGATATTCTTTCGGTAAACTCGGTTTTCAATGCGGCTAATGTATCGGAGCTTGTTTACTGTGACATGACGGATGGTACGGAAACCACCAGGGTGGACATGTCTGACTGGTGGGTCAGAGTTGATGACGGTGAAGCCGGAGCTCAGTCATGCGGCGGTCCTCTCTATTTCGGTCTTGGGCCCAACGGCATGCTCGCAATGGGCGCTCATACAAACTGCATGAATCAAGCGATCGATCCTTACAGAAACGGTGAAGCCGGCGGTGAAATAAACGACCTGACATTATGGGTTAACCAGAATGGCGACTATGTCGGTGACCACAATTTCAATGAAGATGCCAATCTGCCCTGGGTTTGCTTTGACTATAATGTAGCCCCGTACAAGTATAATATCACTCTGGATGCAAATGGATTCTCTATCTTCCCGAGTTATGACCTCGGCGCCGTTTCTTTTGGTCTTTTCGCTCCCGATGGGACGGGTATCGGCTATTTTGCATATGCCGGAGAAACAGCAGCCTTGAAATACGGCAACCATTATGTGGATTACAATTCACCCTATGATGGTATTTATACCGATAACAATTCCTCTGAAACAGACAAGAGCGGCTTCTTCTATGTCGGTCATGACTCCATTAAAGGTATTATAACCAGCCAGGTCGCTGTTGAAGAAGCTGTTCCCGCGGCCTTTACCGTAGCCCAGAACGTCCCCAATCCGTTCAATCCATCCACGACAATCAATTTCAATACCGCTCAGGCCGGTAATGTCACAATTGATGTCTTCAATATAGCAGGACAGCAGGTCGCAACAATTGCAGACAAATTCATGAGTGCCGGCAGCCACTCAGTTACCTGGGATGCGTCCGGAGTCTCCGCCGGTGTGTATTTCTATACAGTCCGGTCCGGTCAATTCTCAAAAACCATGAAGATGACGCTGCTCAAATAGCTTCATTTTTCTTCCCCCTTTTCGAAGTGAAGCACGAGGCCCGATTTCAACAATCGGGCCTTTTTTTTATGGCAAAAAGATTCGTTATTTCAATGGATTGCGCTCGATCTGTTCATAAGATTCGATAGAACTGTACTGACTGAAATAACAATCCTCCATCATTTACAAGTGGAGTTTTATATCAGAGTCAGTACCATGTTCTTAAAAAAAAGTACTTTCTGTATTATTTCTTTTATTATATAAGGAATGACATCCAGAAACTCCCGAATAAATTCTCATCCATTTCAACTATCGGAATTTTTAAAGGAAGAAGGTGTATCGCCGTGAACGGTTCATTTCGAATACGTACGTTAAGCGGTGTCATTTTCATGGTACTTCTCATACTTGTATTTGTCGTACCGGCAAATAGCGAAACCTTATCGGTGTCACTTTCCACAGACATTGACGGTTTGACCGCGTATGAAACAGGCTTTACCTGTGACGTTATGAAAGCTCCGCGCAACGAAGGGATCATGCTCAATGACATGATTCTTTTCGAAAACGACGCTCCCGGTGCGGGAACAAGCGAAAAGGGCACTTCGCGAGAGGAACTGTTCAAAAACGTTTTTGCACGTAAAATTATTCATCTGGACGATCCTTCGGCGTTTGAGGCCCATATCATTCTGTACATGGAAGCGAAGAACAAAGACAATAAAGCCCAGAAACCGTTTTTTATCATTGTGAACGGGAAGCGTATCGAAGGACCGCCCCTTTCATGGCATGAGCCACGGTGGCTTTGGGTGCCGATTCCTCCCGAAACGCTGCAGAAAGGCGACAACACCATCATCGTCGGATGCGATGCTCCCCGGGGAAAAGGATACGATCTCATGCTGGCGCGGGCGGATGAATACGAAAAAGGAGGAGGCGCATATCTTTACGATGGGAATACAGCCCTGCTCTGCGCAAATCAGGTGGATGTGAGTGACGAGGGGAAAAGCGTAAAAATCCAGAAATTTGCCGTAGGCGACTATTCATCGAAATCCCTCGATAACGGCGCAACATGGATCACGAAAAAACTTGGGACTGCCAATGATGTCATCGGAGAATATACCATACGGTTACAGGTGAAGCGGTTCAAGCCCGAAGGTCAGTTGCTTTCTCCTCCCGTCGATTTGTGGGACGGCATCACCGGATACACGAAAATTAAACCGGCATGCAGTGTTTCCGATCTGACACTCCTGTTCATGGGAGAAACACCGGAAGGCACTGCGATTGAATGGCAGGTCCGTTATGCGGATACACCCGACATGACACAGGATGCATGGGGTCCCTTCAGGACGGTGGGCGCGGGTGAAGTGCTGTCGGTGCATGTAGACCCCGGGAAAAACCGGTATCTCCAGTGGCGGGCTGTCCTGACAACGAAAAACCCGCTGAAGACACCGGTCGTTCAAGGAGTCAGACTGCATCGCACCGTGGCCTTCACTCCTCCGCAGAACAACTATTATGTTTTCAAGTATGATAACACCGCCCAGCGGTACAGCTCGTACAAATTTCGGTATGAAACGTGGGATGAGCCGAATTTGCAACGCCTGAGAGACCGTCTCGGTCTGGACCGTCTTGTAAAAGACGCATCCGGCGACTGGGAAAAAATCAACCTTGTGCGACACCATATTTCCGGGCAGTGGTTCCATAAAATGCCGGATAATGATTATCCGGAATGGAATGCGCTCGAAATCCTCGACCGCCGTGACAGAACAGGATATGGCGGGATGTGCGTTCAGTTCACACAGGTTTTCATCCAGTCTCTCCTGTCTTTGGGATTTCAGGCCCGTTATGTTATGATGATCGAACACGATATCGCCGAGGTGTATGTGGACGAACTCGGAAAGTGGGTTCTTGTCGATCCGGAAAGCATTTTCGATTCGTATGAATATGAAACATCGACCGGCATGCCGGTAAACTGCCTGGAACAACACCGGTACTTCCTCATGGAAAACGGCATAACAGCAGAAAATCCCATCAACTGGAAGGCTGTCGATCCATGGGCGAATTTACCCAGACCGGGGAAAACTCCGGGCGTCCCTGCTCCTCTCGATTTTTCGACCTTTACGGGATGGATCAACGATCCGTCAAAACCCGATTACCCTCCACAGCACCGTCTGGCGGGACTCGTACGGATTATGCTGAGAAATAACTGGTTTTCGCAGCCTTATCCCCGTCCATTGACCCAGGGAGTTGATTACTGGCCGTGGGATGGTTTTCTCAACTGGTATGACGATGCGACGCCCCGTCAGTTACAGTATGCGCTCCATTCCGACAGGGAAGTCGATTTCTATCCGACTCTCAACACCGTCACCTGCGATGCGGTGTATTCGAAAAACGAGGGCGAGATTGCCGTCACCATGGTTACGTTTACACCGAATTTCGACAGTTATGAGATCAATATCGACGGCGCAGGGTGGAAAGACAGCCCGGACAGATTCACCTGGAAATTGAAACCCAGCGCGCTCAACACACTTGAAATGCGCATCAGGAACAAACTGGGGCTCAAAGGAAAGCCTTCGTGTATTGAGGTCATGTACCATTACAAAGAACTGTATGCGCCGAAACCGAAATGATATTGAATAGAACACGGATTTACGCGGATTGTGCGGATATACGCAGATTTATTTTTATGTATTTTTAAATGTTACCATTAAATATAGTATAATTAATCTATTATGTCTATTTTAAAACTTGGTGTCTTTGTGTCTTGGTGGTAAATATTTTAATCATTCGTTTTAAATCAAAGGATAAATCTTTCAAAAAGCGTGAGCGAAATGAATTCAAAAGAACGTGTCAGGGCTGTAATGAAAGGAGAAATCCCCGACAAGGTTCCATGGGGTGAGTTTGCCGTAGATTTCGATACGGTCGGGAAAATCATCGGCCATGAAACGTATTACCGCGCCAAAGCGAAGTCGCAGATGGCATTCTGGAACGGACGCCGTGACGAGGTCGTCCAGAGCTGGAAAGAAGACGGCATCGAGTTCTACAAGAAAATGGACTGTTTCGACATTATCAACGTTTCGGCGATGGCGAGTGGAATCGCGCCCCCGAAAGGCTTCACCTGCGAAAAACCGGCAAAAATCGACGATAATACATGGGAGTACCGTGACGGCACCGTGATCAAGTATTCTGACCTGACCGCCGACCTCACCGTCGTATACGATCCCCATGTCGGGGAAAAACGCCACACGCCCGCCGATTTCGCACATGAGCCTGTCGTCGAGCCCCTCGATGAAAGCTGTTTCGAGGTGGTAGACGCATTGATCGGAAAATTCGGCGGCAGCAGGTACATGATCGGCCCCTGCGGTCATGAGGTGGGCATCGTGCTCCTCGATGGTGATTTCGATCAGGGCGGCGGCGGATTCGCATACAGCCTCATGGAATACTACGACCATCCGGAAACGATACGGGCGGCGTACCGGTACGAAGTTGCCCTCAATAATATGAAGGACTACCAGTATATACGTCCCGGACAGGATGGGGTTTTTTTCGGTCATCAGGATTTCGCGAGCACACAGGGACCGTTCATTTCGCCGGAGATGTTTCGCGAATTCGCCCTTCCCGCAGTGAAGGAGCGGGTAAATAACATCCACGAGAATTTTCACCTCCCGGTCTTCAAACATGCCTGCGGGAACAACAACAAACTCCTCGACATGTTTGTCGAGGCGGGTTACGATGCCTACCAGTCGATCCAGCGTACAGCGGGTATGGACCTTCGCGCGATCAAGGAACGGTACAGCGAAAAACTGGTTCCCTGGGGTGGTCTCGATGTTGAAATTCTCGTCTCGGGAACACCCGAAGATATCAGGCAGGGAGTCACCCGAGCCATGAAACAGTTCAAGCCGGGAGGGAGATACATTTTCGGCTCATCCCATTCCATCGCGGTGGGAACAAAGTACGATAATTTTATGACCATGATCGACGAATTTGAACAGCAGCGGACATACTGAGAGGGTGATGAAAAAGTCCCTTTTTCACTCACCCGATGACGAAATATATTATTTTTGTTGCTGTCAAGGGCGTATAAATCGGCACTCCGTGCCGACCCTTGACAGCTTTTTCTAAGCATAACAAATTTTTTTTTACCACATTTCTGATCTTTATCGGGAAAGGAGAGAAGCAATGAAAACGGGAGTATCAGCAGTATTGTGCGTGGCTGTGCTCGGTCTCTGTCTCTGTTCGTTCCCCATGCACGCATCGGCTCAGGCGACTCTGGAAAAGCAGGCAGTCGAAGCTATGAAAAAAGCAGCGCAGTTCTACTACGGGAAGGTATCGACAAAAGGCGGTTATCTCTTCGAATACACGGTGGACATGAAATACCGTTACGGTGAAATGCCCGCCCGTGAGAGCCAGATATGGGTTCAGGACCCTGCGACACCCGGAGTCGGCCAGATATATCTCGACGCGTACGAGGCGACAGGCGATATGTTCTACCTCGAAGCCGCTGATGCCGCAGCGCGTGCACTCATTCGTGGTCAGCTCGATTGCGGCGGCTGGAACTATCTCATCGATTTTAAAGCGGGCAGTATCGACGACTGGTACAAACATGAAGGGAATCATCCCGATTTCAACGAATTTTCTCATTTCGACGGGAACGCCACATTCGACGACGCTGTTACCTCAGGCCCGACAATGCTTCTCCTCAGGCTTTATGACATAACATCGGACCCGGTCTATCTCGGACCGCTTGAAAAGGCTCTCAATTTTGTCCTGGAGGCGCAGCTGCCTCTCGGCGGATGGTCACAGCGATATCCCTTCATCGGAACCGGCTATGACACGTATTACACATTCAACGACGATGTCATTCAGAACAATATCGATCTTCTGCTCAATGCCTACAAGATTCTCGCAAACAAGAAATACCTCGAAGCCGCCATGCACGGTGCCGATTTCATTATTGTCAGCCAGCATGCAGGCCCCCAGTACGGTTGGGGACTTCAGTACACCCATGACCTGAAGCTTGCATGGGGACGGATTCTCGAGCCACCCTCGCTCACCCCTTCGGCAACAACCGCTAACGTAAACATGCTCATGGACACCTATGAAATAACCGGTGACCGCCGCTATCTCGAACCGATACCGAAAGCTCTCGACTGGCTCGACAGCGCAATAATGCCGGATGGAAGCATCGGCACATTCATTGAAGAAGGGACAAACAAACCTTTGGCGGCAATGTACGAGGGAGATTCGGGGTCATATGACTCCATAAAGATAACCTACGATCTCTCGAAAGCGATGGGCGGATATGGTTTCGTCAGTAAGAATTTTTCGACAAAACGGGAGCGCGAGCGGTATGGAAAGCTGGCCTCGGCTGTCTGGGAGAAACCGCCCGATGCACCGTCGCTGCCCACGGGAGAGCAGGCGCTGAAACAGGCGCAGGCAATGGAGGGTAATATCAGAAAAATAATAGACGCCCTCGATGAACAGGGTCGATGGACCGAGGACGGCAGAATGTACTCGGCGCGATTCTGTTATAAGAACGACTACGAGTTTACCGGTCCCGTTATGAAAAACGGCTGGATACGAACCCGGACATTTATCCGGAATATGAGAACACTCTCACGGTATGTAAATCTTACAAAAAACGCCACTGCATCCCGTTGAACACGCGCGGGAGGTTAATCCGCGGATGAACACGTAATGTATTGAGAACGTTTCATTTATTATCCATGTCTGTCAGTGTTCATCCGCGGAATAATTTTTACTTCTTAAGCAGACTCCCCGAATCCTTGTCGATGAGGAGCCAGGCGTTACCCTTCTTCTGGAGAATGGACGCCGGAACCTCAGTCGTTATCGGACCTTCCACAACCGCTTTGATGGTTTTTGCCTTGAGTTCGGTCGGGACGATGATGATGGTAAAGAGCCCGCTCAGGCAGGCGGGCACGGTCATGGTATAGGCTCTTTTAGGCACCTCGCCGATAGAATTGAAACAGCCGTCATGAATCATCTGCTGCCTGCTCTGTTCATCGAGCTCGGTTGTCTTGAATGTTTCGGGATCGCTGAAATTGCAGTACGGCGGGTCGATAAAGGCAAGATGCCCGCTCTCGCCGATTCCGAGTATCATGATGTCGATGGGGGCTTCGTTCAGGAGCGCCGTGTATCGTTTGCACTCTTTCTCGGGATCCTTCGACTCGCTGTTGACGGGAAAAAAATTCGCGCCCTTGACCTTGCTGAAGAGCCTGTCGACAAGAAAACGGCTGAAAGACTGCTCGTGGTCGGAGGGAAAATCCAGGTAATCGTCGAGATGAAACGCATACACCTTCGTCCAGTCGAGATCGGGCGTTTCGCTGAGATGTTTCAGGAAATCCGTCTGTGACATCGCCGATGCGAATACCATTCGAACCCGTCCCTTCTCACCGATGACACGTCGCATGAGATCGGAAACAGCAGCGGCGGCGGATCGCCCGAGGAGGTCACGGTTCTCGTATTCAAGCACATTGAGCTTGTCGCTTTTAAGCTTCCGTACGAGTCCATCGTTTGAGAAAACGGGAGTCATATCCATAGTGCTTATCCTTTTTTAAAAAGTGTTATTTTTGTTAAATGTTTCTTTGTGTGAATAAGACGTATTCAGAAAATGTATTTTTCATAAAACAGCATGCCCATATCATTTTCCTTGTCCTTTACGGCAGTATATTCTGGTATATTATATTGAAAATATACAAAACATAAAAAGAAATCCATAAAAACATTCTCTTTCAGTACCATTACCAGTCAGCTTTTAAAAGGAAAAAATACGATCCCCGAAACAATAACCGGGGGGAAGTATATGGCATGACTACTTTCAAAAGCATATAAACAGGCATTATGTTCCGGCTTTTGACAGCTTTTTTTCCACTATACTGGATTTTCACTCTGTTTAAAGGGGAATTGACGTGCGAATCGGTATGAACCGGACAAATTGAGGGAGGCTCCGAATGAAACTGTTAAAAGTTCTCTGCGCGATTGCTCTCTGCGGATTTATCGCAGGGTGTGCATCCATGCATAAAACCACTGTCGGCCCCCAAAAGGGTGAAACATGGCGGGCGCTGCATCTGTTGAACTACAACACGGACGCTGACCTCGAAGCGCTTGGAAACAGTATTCCGGCGCTCGCGGAAATGGGGCTCAATGTCCTGGTTCTCGAGGTGGATTATCACTTCGCTTTTGAAAAACACCCGGAACTGAGAATGCCCGGCAGCGTCATCACCAAAGAAGGTGCGGGAAAGTTTGCCGCGCTCTGCAGACAATACAATATACGTCTCATACCCCAGTTTCAGTGCCTCGGGCACCAGTCATGGACAAAAACCACGTTCCCGCTCCTGATCAAGTACCCGCAGTTCGACCTCACTCCGGGCGCGTTCCCGAACAACGAGGGCCTGTACTGCCGTGAATGGGACATGACCAATCCCGACCTCAATCCCATTATTTTCAGCCTCATGGGCGAGATAATCGATGCTTTCGGAGCCGATGCGCTTCATGTCGGAATGGATGAGATTTTTCTGATAGGTTCCGACAAGTCACCTTCGACAAAAGGGAAAGACCCGGCGAAACTCTTCGCCAAGGCAGTGAACGATTACCATAACTTTCTGGTAAAACAGCGCGGAGTGGAAATGCTCATGTGGGCCGACCGCTTCATCGACGGCACCAAGTACAATTTCGGTAAATGGGAAGCATCCGAGAACGGGACGGCTCCCGCCCTCAATATGGTTCCCAAAGATATCATCCTGTGCCCGTGGCATTATGAAGCACGGGATTCATACCCTTCGATACAGGAATTCCTGATTAAAGGCTTCCGGGTTCTCCCGGCAAGCTGGAACAAGGTCGATGCCTCGCAGAAGCTCATTCAATATAGCATCGAGCAGAACAACTCAAAGATGCTCGGCCACCTGTTCACAACATGGGGAAGCGATAATAAAAAACCGACCGAATATCCCCCGCTTGTTGAGGGATTGAAAGTCATGACAGCCCGATAACCGTTCCGGAATTGAATGCTAAAAGTCTTGTGATAATGTCTGAAAGTGTGGATATAAGCTGTCAAGGGTCGGCACAAAGTGCCGATTTACATGCCCTTGACAGCACCGAAACAACACATTTCGTCATGGGGCTCGTGATAAATATACTTTTTCACAGCCCTCCTAACGGTTACTGAGGTCATCTCCCCAGTTGTTCGTGTCACGTTTCCCCTTCTCCACCGCGCACGAACACACGATGAGCTCGATATCTTCCGTCCCGTTGTTGTAGAGGCCGTGTGAATCGTGGAGCGTGCAGGGTATCGCGTCGCCGGGGCCGACATCCCAGGTCACATCGTTCACCGTGGCGCGTCCTTTGCCGGAAACGATGTAATAGACTTCCTCGATCATGTTGTGCTGGTGGTAGCCGATCGATGTCCCCGGCGGGAGAATGCAGTGGTCGATGAACTCCCAGTTGGTCTTGAACGAATCCTTGTTATACATCCGGCGGAAGAGTATCGTTCCCTTGCCTTTATGCGCGTTGGCGGCGGGCGCGAGGAGACTCCTGTCGAGAAGCGTCCATTCGAATGGCGGCGGAGACTCGATCTGCGCGTTTGACAGGTCATCGCCATAGTCGATCGCATCACCCTTGCCTTTAACCTCGGACACCGCAAAATACAGCCATTGAAGCGTCTGATCGGTCGGATTGTATATACCATGCGATGACCCCCTGGGACAGACAACCATCGAGCGGGCAGGCAGAAGCGCGGTTCGACCGTTCACCGTAAACTGGGCGGGCGCGTTGAGGATGATGAATATCTCCTCCATGTGACGGTGGATGTGCTCGCCGATGCTGCACCTGGGGGGAATTTCAGCCCGCGATACTGCAAGTAAGTTCGTCTCGAACAGCTCGTGGCTGAGAATCGATTTCAGCCTGATCGTTCCCGCTCCCTTGTGGCAGTCGGGTACATTGTCATATTGAGAAGGATCGGTGCGGCCGTATACCGGTTTACCCTTCTGCTCGGTACGGGCGCTGTCCGATGCAAAAAAATACGCGCCTGCACACAGTACGGCAATAATCACTATCCTTGACGGTTTCATACAGTTCCCCCTGTTTATGTCTTTGGACCCCTATCTGGAAGACAGGTCATCTCCCCAGTTGTTGACATCATAAACTCCCTTACCCTTCGAACCACAGGAATTCACGATAAGCAGGATATCCTCGCTGCCGTTATTGTAAAGACCGTGCGAATCATGGAGCGTGCAGGGTACCGCATCACCGGGGCCGACATCCCATGTCACATCGTTCACCGTCATCCTGCCGTGACCCGAAACGAGATAATATATTTCCTCGATGGCATTATGCTGATGATACCCGATCGATGTATCCGGGGGAAGAACACAATGATCCACGAATTCCCAGGGTGTTTTGAACGAATCGTTCCACCAGAGACGCTTGAACGGGATTGAACCTTTACCCCCATGAGCATGAGCGGCGGGTTTGAGCAGCCTCTTGTCGATGGGCGCCCAGAGGAAAGGCGGGGGAGATTCAACCTTTGCCGTGCTCAGATCGTCCTTATAGTCGACGGCATCCCCTTGCCCTTTGACCATGCTTACCGCCACATTGAGCCACTGGATGGTCTCGTCTGAGTTATTGTAGATGCCATGCGAACCGCCCAGAGGGCACAGCACGCAGCAGCCCCCGGGAAGCTCGGCGGTGCGGCCGTTTACGGTGAACTGGGCTGTGCCGTTGAAGATGAAGTACATCTCTTCCATGTGACGGTGGTTGTGCTCACCTATACCGGTTTTCGGTGGCAGTTCCGCTCTGTGGACAAAGAGAAAATTGGTGTCGAACGTTTCATGGGTGAGCAGTTCCATGAAAGGAAGCGTTCCCGCGCCGCCGTGCGCAGCAGTAATGCCTGTGTACTTCGAGGGATCGGTGTGACCGAATACCGGCTTGCCCTTCTGAGCCGCCTGAACGGTCGAATCTGTCAATACATATCCGCCGAGACCGAACAGCGTTCCCAACATCTGTCTTCTTTCCATTCATAACCTCCGTTTATAAAAAGTACCGAATTTGAAATATCATTTATTCAACTATCAACCGCAACCCGGTAACTCCGGGTATCGACAACCTCGTCATCCATTTCTTCGACTCCCGGACAACAGACAGTATTTCAGCATGACATGCAACATAATGAATCATAAAGTTAAGGACAATCGGATTCGCCGGTTCGCATCATTTTTCTTTGTAAAAGGAAACATCACTATTGAAGATCATGTACTGTTGAAAAGAAGAAGTGTATAGGACCTCCGACGCCAAAAATACCTTGACAGTTTTCGTCAATAATCATAAATTTGTGAAAATAGTGGCTGTTACGGTTTATATATACTTATGAAATACAGTCAGGCTCACTTTAAAAATAATTGCGGGGTTTATACAAATTTATAACAGAGAAGAAAAGGGTACTCCCTGCAAGACTTTGGACAACATGGGCGGCGAATTATTATTGACTGAAAATATTGCATCGAATGAGCTGCTTAAAAAGCTTTGTGATAAACATCATTACGTGGATATAAGCTGTCAAGGGTCAGTACGAAGTGCCTATTTACATGCCCTTGACAGCAACAAAACAACACATTTCGTCATAGGGCGAGTGAAAAAGATACTTTTTCACAGCCCTCTTAAACGGAAATTAAATTTTGACTCAGAACGTGAATTTGGATAGAGATGCCCTGGTGGAATTCTGCCTCAGATGGCGTATAAGGGAGTTATCACTTTTCGGTTCGTCCCTTAGAGATGATTTCGGCCCGAACAGCGACATGGATTTTCTCGTCAGTTTTAAGCCAGAGGCACCCTGGAGTCTCTGGGACATGGTGACCATGCACGATGAGCTGACGGCTATAACCGGTCGTGAAGTTGACCTGATTGAAAAAGAGGGACTTCGTAATCCATATCGTCGAAAGGAGATTCTCTCTACGCGGGAAGTGATATATGCTGTCTGAAGAGAAAGACAAGGCCTATCTTTGGGACATGCTTGATGCCTCAATGGCGATACAGGATTTCATCCGGGGTAAGACCGTAAAGGATTACCTGACGGACCGTCTTTTACGGGGCGCCGTCGAACGTTATATCGAGATTATCGGTGAAGCGGCGCGTCACATTTCAGATGAATTGAAAGAGATACATTCCGAAATTCCCTGGCGGTCCATCATCGGCCAACGAAATATCCTTATTCATGAATACGGCGAAGTCAGGCATGAAATGGTCTGGAACGTTGCAAAATATAACATTCCCGATCTTATTACCGCAATCAGGGCTATAATGCCTGCCGAAACGGAAGGCGGGTAAAATTCATGTTCAATGGGTTTACGCTGATAAAGTCTTTTTCGAGATATACAGACAGTCTTACTAAAGAAATTGAGCAGTAACCTTATCAAATCTACAAAGGACAGTGCTCAACAAGGCACTCCAGCGGAGTCGTTTCAGCTTGCCGCTGAACTTTGTCATTATTTTTTAAACATTTACACCATGAAGGAGAGGTTCACATCATGAGAAACCTGCTTTTAATTGTGCTCGCACTCATGCTTATAACTGCTGTCAGCTGCCATCATCAGCAACCGGCCCAGACACCGGCGCCAAAACAGGTAGACATCCAGGCGATCGTGGATTTACTTACCCAGCAGCAGATGGCGTATGCTCAGGCATGGTCAAACAAAGATTTTGCCGCCATCAGCGAAATGTGGTCGCATGATCCCGATATCACCATCTGGGGTCCCGCTGTCCGTGACCGCGTCGAGGGATGGGAGGGCCCGAATGGAGTTAAAGCCTGGTATGAATCGGCCATGGCTTCCATGTCGAAGGTCGATTTCAAGATTAACGGCCTCAAAATCAAAGTATCGCCGGACGGGACAGCCGCTGTCGTCACCTACTATGTCGATAACGATTTTGTCGACAACAACGGCAAGCCGGGCAAGATGAATCCACGTGTCACCGTCGTCAAGGTTCTTCAGGACGGCGCATGGAAGCAGATTCACGGCGACGCTTCCTACAGCATAGAGGAAGTTAAAGCGATGAAGTGAAATATGTTATCGATAGAATCAGAAAAATCCCCCGACATTAACGAGCGGGGGATTTTTTTGTGCCCGGCAGGGTGCTTATGAAAACAATGATATTGTGAAATAGATATTGTTGATAAAACATGATTTATATCAAGTTGCAGTCAGTGAAGTAATAAAGTTTACAATAGACCCTGAAATAAATTCAGGGTGACATTAACGCCGTCATGCTGAACTTGCTTCAGCATCTATTAGAATCACTACGTTAACTATGTTACCTGTTCGAACGCAACTTGGTATTACGGAAGCCGCACCGGCAGTTTACCCACGAACGGAATCTCGCCGAAGAGGGCTTCGACAGCCGCCTGCTGGACAAGGGGCGAATACATGTAAGCCGCCACGAATGCTGTCGTATCGGGCATCTGTCTGATCACATACGGCGCTCCGAAAGATACCGTGACAACGGGAACAGGGAGCGCGGTGAGACGGCGCATGAAAGCCTCGGCGCGGGGACGGAGATTCGGGGTTCCGCGGCGCATGATGATACGGTATACCAGCGCGCACACGACAACATCATAACCCTGAGCCTTTTGAAGGGCTTCCTCCTCGAAACGGGGGTCGCTGTCACACGGGATGGTTAACGTCTGGATATTCCCCGATTCGTCAGGGATACCTTCGGCGTAAAACTCGCGGTGGGTGATGGCAGCACGACGGCGCATCTCATCCTGAAAAACAGCCCCGATGTCTCCGAGTGGGTGATCGTAGTAAAGAATGCTGAGAATTTTCGGTTTTTCCTGAGCCTGCAGGGGGAGAATATCGCCCTCGTTTTTTATAAGCGTGATCGAAGACCGGATTAACTGGTGAGCACCGTTTTTGATGCCGGCGGCTGTTCCGATACGGTGGTGAAGTTCGTTGACATCGACAAGACGCTCCTCATGGAGATCGCACCAGCTTTTCGCGATGAGTATCCGGCGCACCGAAGCATCGAGCCGATCTACAGGCAGATCGCCCGTACCGACCGCTTTGACCAATGTCTCGAAGGCGGGTTCGAGAAACGGCGCGAGAAGGATGTCCGTCCCCGCAAGGAAACTGCGGAGTTCCGCCTCGCCCGGCGGGAAATACCGGGTAATGGCATCCATCATCAGTGAATCGGAAATTATGAGTCCCCCGAATCCCATCTCTTCACGGAGCAGGCCGGTTGTAACAGCCCGTGAAAGAGTCGCGGGATACCGGGTGTCGGGATCGAATGCGGGCATGTTGATATGAGCGGTCATGATACCCATAGCTCCGGCGTTTATTGCCTCGCGGAACGGCAGGAGATCGATCGCTTCGAGTTGTTCGCGGGGAATATCGATGACCGGAATGTCCATGTGACTGTCGACAGCAGTGTTTCCGTGACCGGGAAAATGCTTCGCGCACGCAATCATGCCATGATCCTGAACGCCCCGTATGAACGCCTGCCCCATCCGGGCAACAAACTTCGGATCATCGCCGAAGCTCCGAACCGCTATAATGGGATTGTCGGGATTCACATTCACATCGACCGTAGGCCCTTCGAGTACATGAACCCCGAGCGCGGTTCCCTCGAGGGCTGTGATTTTGCCCTGAAGATAGGCCATCTGCTCATTTCCGGTTGCGCCGAGGCCCATGTTGTGGGTTAGGTGCGTCGATCCGCTGATACGGTGTCCCATGCCGGTTTCAGCATCGCATGTCACGAGGAGCGGGATTCTTGCGGCGGACTGGAGCCTGTTGAGCAGGAAAGCGGCGCCGTATACATCGCTGAAAAAGATTTCAACACCGCCAACATGAAATTCCTCGATCCACCTGAGATACATGAGGAACTTCTCGTCGTCGTTGCTCAGGAAATATCCGTACACCCTCGGGAAAAGGAGCTGCCCGACTTTTTCCTCGATGCTCATTTTGCGAAGTGTCTGCTCAACCCACCGTTTGTTGATCATTGATGCCTCGCTCTCAATTCAGAAGGGAAAAAATCGATGTTGCCCGTTTCCCGAACAAATATGACACATGGTATTCTGACGAAAAGTGCAATAATAATGATAATTGTGATATAAATATGTGATGCGGGACACATCCGAAGGAATTATATGCCCTCTCCGAACCGCACGATCTTTGAAAATCCCCTCTCTGCTCAGGCTAAAAGGCATTCTGTGGCGGCGACAGGTGACGGAGATTCTCGATTGCGATATCGATGTGGTTCTGGCCGTTTTCCAGTACAAAACAGCCGTGACCGGGGTATAACTCCTCGACACCGAGCCTGGCCAGTTTCGGCATGGAAGCCCGCATGTCGGCCATGACCGAGCCGGCGCAGTTGAGGAACATGAGCTTCCCGCCGTGCACCACGACATCGCCGCTGAACAGGCAGGTACGGTTGCCTTTTTCCAAGAGGTAGCATATCGAGCCGAGCGAGTGCCCGGGAGTATGAATCGCCCGTATGGACAGGTTGCCGAAGGTAAAGGTATCACCATCCCCGACTTCCACATCCGGCTCGCAGTTTGGGAAACGGTAGTCGGACGGATATATACCGTCAATGATAGCAATATCGAGCCCCAGATCCATCTGGTCGCTGCTTCTGAGAAATTCCGCCTCCGCACGGGATACATACACCTTGACACCGTACTGTTTCTTGAACCACGCGGCGCCTCCGGCATGGTCGGAATGGGTATGGGTGAGCAGGAGATATTTTACATCCTTTGGATTGATTCCGTCCTTTTTCATATTTTCCGCGATTCGCTCTTCCTGAATTCCGACACCCGCATCGATCATCACATGGCCTTTCGAGCCCTCGATGACATAAACATGGCTGTCGCTCCTGTTCGAAATCATGAAGCCGGCCTGGCCGCTTCCCACCAGATAAATCACGTCGGCAATTTTCACTGCGGACTCCTTTCATTCTATAAATTCTGCATGTTCAGCCGTTTTCCCTCATTAGCCTGAGTGAATTATCTTTACTGTAACAAGAGAAATCAATCCCTAAATGCAATAATCATCATGAAAGCTTTAAAATGATATAAAAGGTCACACTTATTGGTCATCATTTCCTGTACTGTATTACCCTCACCCCCGGTCCCTCTCCCGTAAACAGGAGAGGGAAAAAAAACAGACATTCGGGCATGTTACACATAATTATTTCAAAGGTTCAATTATATGAGTTTTCATAATGGTCATACGTTACTGAAACAGACAGCACATCGTTCGAATTATTATACAGTGTCATGGCAGCAAAAGCAATAACTGTCACATAATTCGCGCTGAAAAACGTTTTACCGATACAGGGTATTATTGACGCAGGAATTATTTCACAAACACGGGATAAACGGCAAATCATCGGAAGATACAGGAATCAAAAAACATCGGAAAAACCGACCATTCAGAATTGATTTACTTCATTTCATGTTCTATATTGTCATGAAAGTCATGATAACGATAAAAATAAGGATGCACTCATGCCCGAGAGCTCCGCGCCTCCCTTGTCACGGTACCGATGGATCATAGTCTCCCTTCTGTTTTTCGCCACAACGAACAACTATTTCAACCGCATCGTTCTCTCGGTGGTGATTCCCGAGATCAAACGGGATCTTTCCCTGAACGACATCCAGTATTCGTATGTCCTCAGCGCCTTCCAGTTCGCCTATACCTTCGGGTTTCTTTTCATCGGAAGATTCATCGACTGGGCGGGCACGAAACTGGGATACCTGCTGTCGATTCTATTCTGGTCTCTGGCTGCGAGTCTTCATGCCACAGTCGGGTCGGCTTTTTCACTGGCAGTATGGCGCGGTCTGCTCGGTGTCACCGAGACCGGTAATTTCCCGGCTGCGATCAAATCGGTATCCGAATGGTTTCCGCCCCGCGAGCGTGCGTTTGCCACAGCGCTGTTCAACAGCGGCCCCCATATCGCCATGGTTGCCGGCGCCCCGGTCATAGCACTACTGACCCTCTCCCTCGGATGGCGGTGGGCTTTTTTTCTCCTGGGATTTTCCGGCTTCATTCTCGCGGCAGTCTGGCCGTTTCTCTATAAAAAACCACCTGATACCGCGAGCAAAACAAGGGAAAAACCTGCGGCGACTGTCAATGAGTTCACATGGAGAAAACTCCTTGGATACCGCGAAACATACGGTATCATGCTTGGAAAATTCCTTACCGATCCCGTATGGTGGTTTTATATCTTCTGGCTGCCGAACTACCTCAACGCCCGTCGCGGATTCGACCTTAAGGAAATCGCCGCCGCTGTCCCGCTCATCTATTTCATCGCGATTCTGTTCGGTATCGCCGCCGGCTGGTTCCCGGGGTATCTCATGAGGAAGGGATGGACAGTCACCCGAGCCCGAAAAACCACCATGCTTGTCTGTGCCCTGTGCCTGCCGTTCACCACGTTCGCGGTTACGGCGGACAGCGCCTGGGTTGCGATTCTCCTTGTGAGCCTTGCCTGCGGCGCTCACAGCGGCTGGTCGAACAACATCTTCACTGTGGTCAGCGACCAGTTCCCGTCACGGGCGGTCGGCTCGGTGACCGGTCTCGGCGGATTTGCGGGGGGCATCGGGGGACTGCTGTTCTCGACTGTTCTTGTCGGGTACATCGTGACATACATCGGATATGTGCCGATTTTCATCCTGATGGGCGTTCTCCATCCTGCCGCCATGCTTTGCATTCACCTTCTTATAAAAAAAGAACATGCCGGCATGGCATGAACCGTTCCGGTATAAGGTTTTTTTCCGGGGAAATACGCCTTTCGCATCAACCGGTGAAAACCTGTTTCCCAGCCGTCATATCAATTTGCGGTCATTGATAGAATATTTAGATGTTCATGTTGTTACGATATAGACCATGGAACAAGTTCAGGGTGACAGGTGTACATTCAAGTGTCATGCTGAATTTATTTCAGCATCTATCATCATTGTTCTGCCCCGACCGGATACCGGCCGTACCGTTCAGCCGCTTCATAAAACGCGAGGATGTTTTCAAGCGACACATCCGGCTGGATGGCGTGGGACGGCGCCAGAATAAACCCGCCGCCTTTCCCGACCGTCTCGATACGGTGCCTGATTTCACGGCGGACATCATCGGGAGTCCCGAACGGCATGACCTCCTGAATGTCCACTGTTCCCCAGAAGCTGAGACGGTCGCCGAACCTGCGCTTGATATGGGCCGGGTCTATCGCTTTCGGCTGCACAGCCTGGAATATATCCACGCCGATCTCGATAAGGTCCGGCAGAAGCGGCTCTATATTACCGTCGCTGTGGAAGGCAATTTTTATGTCGGGTTTTACTGCCTTGAACGCGCTGAACAGCTTCGCATAGCGCGGTTTGAAAAACTCGCGAAATGTGGGAGCGGACATCATGAGCGATTCCTGTGTTCCGTGATCGTCACCGAGTTTGAGAAGGTCGGCGCCCATCGCCGCCAGCGTTTTACCGGTTTCGAGCTGGTAATCGAGAATCCTGTCGAGCAGTTCATTGACAAAATCCCTGTTGGTCATGAGGTCCATGAGAAAGGTCGAGAATCCCCGCAGGTGCCATGCAGGCTCGAACAGAGTGCTGCCCATGCTTCCGCAGATCGCCTGTGTCGCGCCGTAGGTTTTCATAAGATACCGAATCCTGTCATACCGGGCCGGTTTCTTCGGATCGGGGCAGGAATAGGATGTGAGGCGGCTTTCATCTGCAAGAGGATGGCCGACCATCTCCGTATAACGCCCGCCGTTCGGCAGTGACACCCACCGCCACCGTATCCCCCACTCGCACGTGTACTCCTCTTCCTCACGGGCATAGTAGCTCGAACCGATCCCGTGCGATGCGGTAAGAATGTCATGGTTCATGACGATTGCAAGATCGGATGCTTCGGGGGTGATGTTTCTCGTCTCCCTGAGGTATTGTATGACCTTATCGGCAGCTTCGGGAGTGAACGGCATGTCGATGGGAACCCTGTCCGGTTCCACGTGATTGAGTGCAGTGAGAACTCGTTCCCGTGAATTCATACGTCTCCGCCATGGTGTATAGTGTTTGTTTTCAGCATATTATTTTCAGCAGTATTCCGATTGTAAGATTCAGACAGTAATAGATGTTTCATCCCTATACTCGCAAATCATTCACGGTAAGCACGAACCCTGTCCATACACCTGTTGGCGGCATCGATGTCCGGAGCCCCGGTCACCTGATAGAAAACGCCTCCGGAAAGACGGTGATTTTCGAGCCCTTCCATAAACGCACCGAAAGGAACGGTGACAATGAGGGGCATGTCACCCGTGCGTCTCCTCAGCTCCGGCAGAACATCGAACGCAAGGGGATACCCCGTATCGTCGCCGAGCAAAATCGCCTTCAGGCCCGGCAGTGTGCACACTGCCTCGAACAGGTGTCTTCCGTTGCCGTGGATATGGAGCGTACCGCCGTCGAATTCGGAGAACATCCGCTCGATGTTCGCCCTGCCCCATGTCTCGAAATACTCGACCGATGTCATATGAAACGGATCGACGCTTTCCGAGACAATCCGTCCGGGTATCCACTGCACCATGTTGCTGAATGTCCCGCCGCGGAAGGATGGAACCGTGTCGAAAAAAGTCCGCTGCACCAGAACATTGAGATCGAATGCAAAATCGATCGCCCTGCGAACCATTCCGGGATTTTCAAAAAGACTCATGTAAGCATTTGTTGCGCCGAGCAGCTCGAACACGAAATTGAGTCCGTCTATCAGGATGAAATGGCTTATCCCGAACTTATCACGGGAGCCCTCGATATATACGTTCATCTGATGGTTATACCGTTGAAACCATGGGTGGTTATGATCGAGCTTCAGAGAATCGAATTCCGACCAGTCGCGGAGAAGCGGCGGAACCATCGAGGAAATCCATCCGTTGTCGTGGCACATGTACTGAACGTCGCCTCCCACAAGCCCGCCATACAGGCCCTGGTCGAATTCGCTCAGGTATGCGCTCGGAACGGTATCGTCATCGACAGTTAGATGCTCGTGGAGCAAACTGTCCCAGAAGGCTATACGTTCACGAGGATCGGGATATTCGCAGAATCCCTCGGAATGAGCCGCCCGGAACTCTGCCAGCGTTTTTCCCTGAATCTCGAAGCCGGCAAAGATTCGATCACGGGCATTACGGCCGTAAAGGGCGCAGAGGCGTTCAATCACCTCGGCGGTGTTTCTCTTATACGCGATTGTGTTCACGGGTATCCCCTGTATATTGATTGTATGTGTTAAAAAATTATTGCTCAGGAAATTATAGGGTTAAACCTCTCTGAATCATGCCAGGCATGTTCCGGTATCTGTTATCACTATCGGATTTCACTGTTTTTCGATCGGATCAGTTACTTAATACCATTTCCGCTGAATAGTAAGTATACAAATTCTCCGCTCAGGATGGAACAATAATGTGGGAATATCGTTTAATAACGCTACATCCGGTAAACATTTTACTTGACATTATTCATGTTATTCCGTGATAATAAGTTGAAGAATCAGCACATATTTTATCAGACAAGAGTTACCAATACCGGTGTGAATGACTGGGCAGCCGGAATAAATGATTAAGCTCACCAATATCTCATCTGCAAATGATAATACACATAATGAGTATGTAACAAAGCAGTCATGAACATCGAACATACCGGTCAGAACCATACGGGCATTTACGAATCCATGGTAAGGTTTATTTCCAGAAACTGTTATGGAGCGCATTCATATCATGAGAATTAATCAAAACATTAGTATTATTTTTCCAAAATACATTTCGGTTTTGATGCTGTGGTTTATTCTGTTAATCCGGCCTTTCCCCGTCTCTGCAAAAATTCAATTCGAACATTTCGGGATTCAGGACGGTCTTTCCGACAATACAATTACCGCCATCTGTAAAGATTCACATGGATTCATGTGGTTTGGCACCAGAAACGGACTCAACAGGTTTGACGGTTATAATTATGTCTGTTTCAAACACGACCTGAACGATTCGACAACAATTTCTGATAATTATATTCAGGTTATTTTTGAGGACAGCAGCGGTGTATTATGGATAGGGACAATCAACGGAGGGTTGAACAGTTATAATCGTGAAACCGGAACTTTTGTCCATTATGTTCATGATGAAGCCGGCCCCGAGGGAATATCGAGCAATACGATTAACTCGATTGCGGAAGGAAATGATGGAACATTATGGGTAGGAACGGTTTTCGGACTGAATGCTCTCGATCTCAGCAGAGTCAAGTTCAGGCATTATTTCAATGATCCCACAGATTCGCTTACGATAAATCATAGTAATGTGGGCTGTGTTTTTTCTGACAAAAAAGGTACTATCTGGATTGGAACAAATAGTGGATTAAATGTGATCTCGCATGAAACAAACACCATTAAACGTCTGCCAGACAGGAATAAGGTTACTTCAATACTGAATCAAAACATAATTGATATTGTTGAAGGCGACAATGGAATACTATGGCTGTCAACGTGGGGCGGCGGCCTCAGAAGATTCGATACGAAGACAGAAACATACGAGGTTTTTCTTCATGATCCTGACAACCCTAAGAGTATAAACAGTAATGTCGTCGGACATATGTCTTTTGACAATCATGGTATTTTGTGGTTCGGTACCACGCAGGGACTTCATTCTATCGATCCGAAGAATAACAATATCGAACATTATAATTACGATCTTACGGATCCATTTTCAATGAGCGGTGATTCAATATGGGGAGTCTATAATGACAATTCCGGCATAGTATGGATCGGGACACTCTATGGCGGAGGGAATAAAATAGTACCTTCAAAATTAATTTATAATTACTATAACTATACCGACATATATAAGGGCACGGATAAAATCAACAATATCCATAATTTTTGTGAAATTAACTCATCGATCTGGTTTGAATCCACGAATGGGCTTCACAAGTTCGATCCTGGAAAAAACACATTTCGCTCCTATTTTTTCAACAAAGGTAAAATAACCGGAAGAAATATCGAATTGCTGCTTACTCTTTATAATGACAACAGCAAGCAGATATGGCTCGGTACTTCCATTCCGGGACTGATTCGTTTTGACATCGATCAAGATGTATTTACTCCATTTACGCCCTATAAACTTTTCCCCGATTTACAACACTTCAATGTTTCGGTAATCAAAAAAGATTCGGAAGGCATGCTGTGGCTCAGTACCAGTCTGGGGATTCTCAAGTTCAATCCAAAAACGGAGACTTTCGAAAAAACCGAAATTGACGAAAAAGAGTATCAAATTTTCTTAGGTACCACAGACATAATCTCAGATCCCGATGGAAAAAGAATGTGGATATTCGGCAATTTTGGATTATATCAACTGTACAGGAAAAATAAGGAGTTACGTGCTATATTTTCCAATAATCCGGAAAGCCCGAATTTAAAGAGTAATAATATTTACTGCTCATTAGATGATGGACATGGATCATTCTGGATAGGAACGGATGACGGTCTTTATTCATATGATATTAAAACGGGAAAACACAAGAGGTTTGCCTTATTCAATGATTCCATTCATAGTATAATAAAAGATAAGCAGGGAGCTATCTGGGCAAGTACAAATGCAGGATTATCCTGCATTGAACCATCATCAATGGAAATATATAATTATAATACCGGTGACGGGCTCCCGTTTATCGACAACATCGACAATGCCATGTTCTGTGGGAATGACGGTACAATATATGTGGGGGGAAAGGACGGATTTTACACTTTTCATCCGGACAGTATGCACACAGGCAATCAACCGCCGCCAGTCGTGATCACCTCACTTAAAATCGATAATGTTGAAGCTGAATTTGAGAAAAAAATAACCGAAACATCCGATATTACATTACCGTACAGAAAAGCGCCGTTAATGCTTGAATTTTCGGCGCTTGATTACGTAAATCCGTCGAAAAACACATTTGCGTACACGATGGAGGGTTTAAACAGCGATTGGATTAAATCTGGCAACCACCGAAACGTGACATATACAAATCTCGAACCGGGTTCATATGTATTCTGGGTGAAAGCTGCGAACAGTCAGGGTGTGTGGAATAATGAGGGTGTTTCTTTAAGAATTACAATAATTCCGCCATTCTGGAAAACATTATGGTTTAAAGCTTTATCGATCATTGCTCTCTTTGGATTTATATATTTGGGTCATGTAATAAGAATCAGAAACATTTTACGTTTCAATAAAGAGCTCGAGAACCGGATTGATGAACGAACGGAGGAGTTAAAAAGAAATAATGAAAAGCTTCTTAATGAGATTAATGAGCGAGAAAAAGCAGAGTCAAAAATCAAAGTATTAAGCGGTTTGATTCCTATTTGCGCTTCCTGCAAAAAAATACGGGATGATAAAGGATACTGGACACAAATAGAATCATATATCAGAGATCACTCCGAAGCAGATTTCAGCCATGGTATCTGCCCCGAATGCAGGAAGAAACTTTATCCTGAACTCAATAACAGAAAGAGTAACGGAACTTCAGAAACACTGAAGTAAATTCGACGTCTTTGCCTCCGAATGGAAATATTTTCCAAATTCCACTTTCCGACCTTCCTGAAAAAAGCAAAACCGGTAGATCCCCGATACCGAATGTGGACAAATATGAAAAAATAAATTGCATTAGTCTTATATATATGACATTACTTTTTTACGTATTACATAAAAACCACATTGAAATTTTAATTGAAAACCGGAAAAGACTAAAAAGATGAAAAAGCATTGAAATGCCCTGATTATATATATTATACTGTATAATAATTTCATCGTTCCTTTCCGCAGCCTTTGATAGAAAAAAAAGCTTACCAATAGTATCTCCAGGGGAGGTTGATTACATGATCTGTCCCGAATGCGGTAAAGAAAATCCCGACGATCGAAGTTTCTGTCTTAACTGCGGGGCCATTCTCGATGGCATGACCCGCCTTCCCGGCAAAGACCCGGACTCCACACGGATTACACCACCCAAAGGCGCCGTGAAACCCGACGATGCTGGCGGAACACGTATCGAACCCCCTTCCGGCGGCGACAGGGCTCCGGTTGCCGAAGAAACCGATCCTGCCAAACCCGTGAGCAACGAAGAGCGCATTCTCAGGGAGCTTGTGTCCGAACGGTACGAAATCCTCGGCAAACTCGGGGCCGGAGGTATGGCAACCGTCTACCTCGCCCGTGAAATCGCCCTCGACCGTCAGGTCGCCATCAAGGTGCTTCCCCAGGCGTACCTGCGGGACGAGGATTTTGTAACCCGTTTCAAACGTGAGGCGCAGGTCGCCGCAAATCTCGAACATCCGAACATCGTCCGCATTTACCAGATCAGCGAGGACGAAAATCTCTGCTTTTTTGTCATGAGCCATATTCCGGGCGGAAGCATCGGCGACAAGATAAAGGATCAGGGGGCGCTCACCGTTGATGAAATCGTCCGCTGGGGTGTCGAGGTAAGCTCGGCTCTGGCTTATGCTCACGAACGGGGGATAATCCACCGTGACCTGAAGCCTGACAACATCATGCTCGACGCAAACGGGCGGGCGATTGTCACCGATTTCGGTATCGCGCGGGCGGCGATGGGAACAAAGCTTACACAGACCGGCGCAGTCATCGGCACTCCGCGGTATATGAGCCCCGAACAGGCCCGCGGAACCGAGCTCGATGGCCGGAGCGATATCTATTCCATGGGGGTTCTGCTCTACCAGATGGCCACAGGCAGTCTCCCGTTCCAGGCAACCGATGCCGCTTCGCTCATGTATATGCACGTTCACGAGGCCCCCGAGGCGCCGGATGTCCGCAATGCGGATGTTCCGGACTGGCTGCGGGACATCATCCTCAAATGCCTGGAAAAAAATCCGGACGACCGGTTCGCGAATGCCATGGACCTTGCCAAGGCGCTCGATGAGCACCAGAAACCCACACTGTCGAAAAAAGGGAAAAAGACCGGCCTCTGGATCGGTCTTGCCGCTGCAGTTATAATAATCGCCGGCGGCGGAGTGATCTGGAAACAGATGACCCGCGAAAAACCCGCAGTAACCGTCGGGCAGGCCCCTTCTACCGGTACTCCGCAGGAACAACCGGCTGCGCCTCCCGGTGAAACGGTGAACAAGGATGACATCGCCTTCCAGCAGGCCCAGATGGTGAATACGAAACAATCGTACGAAACGTATCTGAAACTCTATCCTTCAGGGGCCCATATTGAAGAAGCTAAAAACCTGATCGCCGAAATTGAAAAGCAGGAGGAAGAAAAGCAGAAAACCGAAGCCGCACAGCAGGAACAGCGCCTCCGCGACCGTCAGACCCAGACCGACCAGAGCCGTCAGGCCGACGAAGAGCGGCGCAAGGCGGAAACAGCCCGTCAGGACGATCTCGCATTCCAGCAGTCTGTCATGGTTAATACTCAGCAGTCGTACGAAACATATCTTACCCTCTATCCGCAGGGCAGCCATGCCGAGGAAGCGCGGAAGAAGATCGATGAAATCAAATCCCGCCTTTCCGAACAGGAACGCAGCAAGGCCGAAGAGGAAGCGAAAAAGGACGACCAGGCGTTCCAGGTCGCAATGAATACCAACTCTCCCGAATCCTACAACAGTTATATCATAACCTATCCGGCCGGACGGCACAGCGCTGACGCAAAAGCCAGGCTCAAGGCATTCGATGAGCAGAAAGCGCTCAATGAAAAGGTGCGGCTCGGTCTCTCGCAGTTCTCTATCAAGCTCGTAACAGTTCCGGGAGGCAGCTTTCTGATGGGCTCGGAAAGCGGCGGCGATGAAGAAAAACCCGCCCATAAAGTTTCCGTGAACGGCTTCCAGATGGGGGAAACCGAGATCACCCAGAACCAGTACAAGGCTGTTACCGGCAACAACCCCGCTTTTAACAAGGAGTTCGATAACAATCCGGTCGAGCGGGTAACGTGGTTTGACGCAATCAAATTCTGCAACACCCTCAGCGAAAAACTGAATCTGGAGCCCTGCTACAATCCCGGTACCGGCGCTTGCGATTTCACGAAAAACGGGTTCCGCCTTCCGACCGAAGCGGAGTGGGAATACGCCTGCCGGAGCGGGACGGGAACCGATTACTATACCGGCGATGACCAGCGCGCCATGGCGACCGCCGGGTGGTTTGCGGGAAACAGCGGCGAAAAATCACACCGCACCGGAGGGAAAGCTGCAAACTCATTCGCCCTTTTCGACATGCACGGCAATGTCTGGGAGTGGTGCAACGACTGGTACGCAAAGGATTATTATGCGAAATCACCCGCGGTCAATCCCACCGGCCCGGCTTCCGGCACCGACCGTGTCGTTCGCGGCGGGAGCTGGATTGAAAATGCCAAGGGCTGCCGTTCCGCACGCCGCAGGGAGTACGATCCGAAAAAGGATTATTCGGATATCGGATTCAGGATAGTCCGACGGTAAAACAACGGACATATGAACAATGTTATTTATTGATCGATTCTGACTGCTGTTACCGGTCACTGAACTTACAAAAGGAGATGTCATGAAAAACCTGTTTCCGCTTTTGATGGTATGCCTCATCATACTGGCACCGGATTCACTTATGGCCCGTGAGGTCAAGGGAGTCAATTTCCCCGAAACAGCCACAATCGGTGGCGCGACCTGCAAACTTACGGGTGTCGGCATACGTAAGAAACTCATCATCAATGTCTACCTCGGGGCGCTCTACCTTGAAAAACCGACCCAAAACTCCGCCGAAGTCATTGCAAGCGACCAGACAAAGCAGGTTATGATGCACTTTCTCTATAAGGAAGTATCTGCCGATCAGCTGGTCGAGGCATGGACCGAGGGCTTTAAAAACAATTCTCCGGACAAGGTATCTGCGCTGAAAGCCAAAATCGACCGTTTCAACGCCTTTTTCTCCAAGCCCGTGAAATCGGGGGAACGCATCACGGTCACTTATATTCCCGGCACGGGTACCGAGGTTTCGATCAACGGCACATCCGCCGGAGTCATCGAGGGCAAGGATTTCATGGAAGCGGTCTTTGCCATATGGTTCGGTCCCAAACCGCCGAGCTCCGGTCTCAAGGAGGGTATGCTCGGGGAATGATGATAGTATCATTATAAATTGGTTTATCCTTCCCGCTGTCCAATACTTTTAGGGAACCAATATACGTGCATTTTCGATTTTTTTGCGCCGTTTCTCCTACCCCATTTCAGGGATGAGAGAGGCTGGAAGGGTGAGTTCAGGCTGGCTGATAAGCATTTTTTAAATTCATACCTCAATCCAAGTGTCGAGGAATTCTTTCGATAAAATAATCGGAGGATAATAATGGGTTTTTATAACAGAAGAAGCTGTATAATATATTACACATTATTATCAAGTATTGTTTTGTGTGGCTGCTCAATAAGGCAATATGTTTTTACTTCAGACCCTCCTGGTGCAACAATATATTCTAAAGTTACACACAGCGGAGGAGATGATTACCCAAAGTCGACAAATAAAAAAACTCCATGCACAATAGAGCATAAATTCTTTTTAGGCATGCCTTGGGAAGTATGGGCATTCCAAGCAGTAAAAGGAAGTGATTACAAAGATTCTGAATATATTTATGAGCTTGATATTAAACCGAATAATATTGGTGAGCGGAAATACCATTTCGTTCTCGAACCCAACAGCAAAACTCCCAACAGCAAATCTTCACCTGTAGAAATATCAAAAAAAATAAATTCACGCGCAAATCAACGAAAAATTGAAGACAAAAAAGTAACAATTCCTTCAAGGAACAACGACACAACTCTTGGTTCATCTGATAACAGCCTTGCATCAATTTCGTCGGGAATGTGGAAAGATATTTCATGGAATTCAAACATTTCAAACCTTCAGGGTTTTAATCAGACTAATTCTTCTCAAGATGGTAATCTGAAAACATATGTGAGACTCAATGACGAATTGAAATTAGGGGAGATTCCATTAGAAAGTATAACATATGATTTTTGGAAAGGCCGTTTTTTTCGGGTCACTTTGATGCCCAGAGACAGGAAAGGGCGTACTGTTGAAGAATTACTGATAAAATTATTTGGAGACTACTATACACCGCCATATAACAGAGGTATAAGTGGATATAATGCAACATGTTATTGGGGATTTGGCGATTTGATTATCGAACATGAATACGGTTCAGATGTTATTGATATCAATGCATCAAAATTAGACTATATTCCATGGTCAGGATATATATCAATTTATTCAAAAACAATTGCTGACGAGATGGGATTTGAGTATCCGGATAAATTTAAATGAACTGATGTTTTATTAATCAGTAATATTTCATGACCTGCTGATACCTTTTTATTTCAGGCAGGCAAGGAAATATATGCTGATTTGCAGCAGAACTGCGAGGTATCAAATTCCTATTCTTACACCCGCTTCTCTTTTGCATGTGGCAGAAGAGACCTATTGATTTTACATGATAAGGGAACCTGAACTGAAGAAACAGTATGGTTCCCTTTATCGTTTTTTTTTCTATGCAAACTTCAATCGTATCAAAAAAATTTTCCCGGTCGCCATTTCTCTGCCCTATCTGAATATCGCCTCGTCGATCCAGTTCGGTCTTGGTGCAGGCGCTTCCCAGTCCTCGGGAAGGTCGCTGACACGGATCATCGCTCCCCCGTGATCGACATGGGACTTGAACGCCGCGAGGAATATCCGTGTCTTATCGAGGATGTAGTCATAGCTCCACTGCATCTGGCGGGTTTCGAACATACGCTGCATGGCGAACACCGTGGGGAAAAACAGGTGGTAGAGACGGTTCATCGGCTCGCCCTTGGTCCAGTGGTTCATGATGTCCCACCAGCCGCCGCTGTAGTAAATCCGGATTCCGGCGTTTGCCTGCTGGCCGACTACCTGCTGCTGCGCCGCGACGAACGGTTTGGCCTGTTCACCGACACCATCGATTTTGATGCCCTTGTACTGGAGCGCCAGAAGTCCCCAGTTCATGACCGGTGTGCCGTATGTGCTGTCCGACCACCAGCCGTCCGCCAGAAATCCCACCCGTTCCACATCCATCCCGAGAATGGCGAGCAGGAAATAGAGGCCGTGGGTGCCGTGCGCCGGATATTCGCCGGCCGAATTATCAGAGTTCACACCGATGATGGGTATCTTCTGCTTGAGGAGTTCCTCCACCTTCCAGCGGGCGACGAACACCTCCTTGATGTACTCGCGCTCGTCGGTGCAGAGAATGGGAGTGTTGTGCTCCCGTGCCGTATCGACCATCGCCCGGGCATGTTTCATGGAAAACGAGAATGGACGGTTGATGAAACAGGGGATTCCGGCCTCGAGATAGGGTCTGGTCAGGAGGTGCCACCATTTGACCTCGTAAAAACTGCCGAAAATCATGCCATCCACCTTGTCCACCATGTCATAGTAATTTTTAACAACCTCGCAGCCGAACTTTTTAGCGAACTCCTCCGCTTTTTCAGGCCGCGAATCCCAGACATGGGTCATGAGCATCCGCGTCGAACGTATCGGCCACCGTCCGGGTTCCACAGGATTGATCGTCGGCCCCCATATGGTGGGCATGTGGCTATATTCTCCGACACCGACAACTCCGACCTTGAGCAGTTCAACGGTCGGTGTGGTTTTTGTTTTCGCACGAGCCTTACGGGGAAGCATGGTGCCAGAAGCTGCGGCTGTTCCGGCAAGCGCGGCGGCTTTCATAAACCGTCTGCGGGCGAGATTTGAATCCATGAATCAACCTCCTCTTATTTGTGCCCAAAACTATTTCATGTACATACAGGGTCTTATGATACTTTTTCCTATTTTCTTTTAGAAAATGTAACCTGGATTATTCATAAACGCCGAAAAGAGCCGAGGTAACTATGGCGTATACTCAATAATAACAATGTGCGATAACGTTATCTCAGCTTTCACATGATCCCCCTCGGCTTCGCCGTATCCCCCTTATTAAAAAAAAGGGGGAATCGCATCATCTCTCTCCTTAAAAAGGGGGCATGCCGGCAGGCAGGGGGGATATTTTTTAGAATTAAAATACAAATTTATGAATTACTCTTGATGAAAACGTAGTATTACCGATAACATATATAGTTTTGTAGAAAGATACCTGTAATCCGGCGTTATGTACATCCTCTGTCGGCGTTTTGTACAAAACAATCGTTGAACTATAGTTTATTATTATACAGCATTATTACCGATCCGGATAAAATCAGGCATTGCCCATATTATTCCTGAACTTTGTCAATCCTATTCCGGTCATGATCGCTGTCAGCCCGACGATGTGGAGAGCCGTTATGGTTTCTCTGCTGCTGAGCAAATATACTAGCAGGAGTGTAAAAGCCGGCTCAAGGTTGGTATACGCACCCACGCGGGAAGGGCCGATCTTTCCCAGGGAATAATAGTACAGGGTATTTGCGAGGAAAAGAGGTCCCACAGCCGCAATACAGGCATTCCCCCAGTTATTGGGAGTTATCGCTGACCATGACTGGCCGGGCAACTGCATAATAAAAAGCGGAATATGATACACTGTTGTGAAAAAAAATGTCCAGCCCATTGAAACGAGCGGAGAGTAGCAGTCGACGATCCCCTTTCCGAAAACGGTGAAAATCGCCCAGCATAAACACGATATGATCACGAGGAGATCGCCGGGATTGAAGTCTGAAATCCCGCCCCGGAAAGTAAGGGCCGCCACGCCTGAAAAGCCGACTGCTATGCCGATGACGACCCATATGGTGGGTTTTTCGATCCCGGTAAGGGCGGATATTCCCACGATATAAAGAGGTATCGTACCGCTGAGAATCCCGGCGTGGGAAGCGGTTGTCCTGGAAAGTCCCAGATGAAATATTGCCATAAAAAGGAAAAAACCGAAAAAGGAAACGAGCGCCACGAGTCCGATATGCTCTCGTCTGATCCACGGTGACCGGCCGGTTGCAATGATGAAACCGAAAAGCAGCACAGTGGCGATACTAAGCCGTATACCGTTGAAAATATAGACATGAAAACCACCGGGCATTCCCCCGATCGCTTCCCTGGTCAACACCGTACCGAGCGCCCATAAAAAACACGCCGCAAGCATCGCGCCATCCGCATATCCATATCGGGCGTTGTTTGCCTTACCCATATAATCGAACCTTTTCCATATAAAATTCAGGATACATCTGACACTATCTCACCAGTAAGTTAATCCCCGGATTACCGGAAATGCAATAATATCTTTGGTTTTTATTCTCAATAAAAGGACACGGGAATAACTTTCCTACCGGCTAATAGGAAAAAATTCCCCTCCGCAACTCATTGAAAATATCCATACGATACGATTCTGCTCTTTAATGACGGCAGAGGATGTATTTGTATAATTATAATGTATACAATATGTTATAACAATATGCATGTTGGACTGACGAATTTTGGAATTGAGTATGAATGGTACTTTGGCATCAATTGTGCGTACAATTCCAACAGTCATTCCATCCGTTTTTTACTATGTCGCGGTATGAAACCGGTAAGGATTCAATTGTTGTATTATAAAACGGGGTAAAAAGTTTACAAAAAACCCTAAAGTTTTTTCAATAACTACCGATAAAATTGAGAGGAAAGGTAGTCTACGACCTTTTGTATCCATACTTATGTGATTTTTTGAATGCTTACACAGTGTACCTAAACAAAGCAAAGTAAGGAAACTGAGCTTAAAACACCATGGAAGGAGATAAGCCGATGACGGAAAAAACCTAGGAAATGTGTATTATTCGTAAAAGCGGTGTTCTACACTACTTTATTTCTGTGAATGGTTTTATCGAGCTGATCTTAAAACGTAACGAAAAAGGTGAAAAAGGCTTGCATCAGTAAAGGAATTTTATGAGGTTCATAACTATTTTGTTTAAGGAGAATCACAGATGAAATCTCGACTGTTAATTGTTTTATCCCTGGTCTTTATGATTATCGGGGTAAGCAATGCCCTAGCGGCCACACTGACAGTCACTCCGGATCAGGTTCCAAAAGGAGCGTATGTCAATGGCCCCAAAGGCGAAACGGATGATAACTACTACTGGCAGGTGCTTTCGCTGACAAGCGGGGCAGCGCACGTAAGCGGGCAGACAATCACTATTACGTTCCCGTCCGATGTCACCCTGGCCAAAGTAAACAGCGCAGGCACATATGACAGCCATGTTACACTCTACTATACTGATGTCAGCGCCGGCGGCATGACGGTAGCGGTAACTTCAGCTACCGCTTCGACAATCGTACTGACCATTGGCGTCGCTGATATGGCATCAGGAGATATTGTCAAACTCATGTTCCCGGTCGAAACCGGAACTGCGACTACGTCGGATGATTATTATGTCACATTCTCGGATGCCACAACCGACAATATCGCCAGCGGAGCCGGAGCTATGGTTACATTCCGTGAGCCCGGCGCCCTCCAGCTTTTCACGTTCCAGTCGAATCTGACGGGGGACAACGACTCTACTTCGACGTACGGCGACCAGTACCCGGCTGCTGCAGCGCAGCTGTTCAGCGCTCTTACCGATCTTATCCCGGACGGCGGCGACGGACAGGTTAATGGCGCTGATGTTCCCGGACCCGATCTTGACGGTACGGAATCCAGTGACGATGTCGTATATTCGATCTGGGTATATACCGATTCACTCCTCAGCCATGTCGACTCCACAGCAGTGCTTTTCGCGGTCAGGTATGACACCGCGCAGAAATTCACCCTGAATGAACTGGCTAACGGAAACGCTGCGACGATCGCAACGGGAGGACTCCCGGAAGGTAATTACTGGCTCTACATTACCAGCCAGTTTACCGGTGACTTCCCGCTCGCCCGCTCGGATCAGCTGACCATCCGGCATTATCCCGTGGTCAATCTCATGGGCTGGGACAAAACGTTACCGCCGGATGGATTTGATAATGAGGCTCCATACTCCGACGACGGTGATGCAACCCTCGATACCGGTACGTATTATGATATCGACGGGAATGTGACGGGAACAGCAAATACCGCCACGGATATGGATCTGTATATCAGCGTAGACGACTTTGACGATAATGCGCAGGTATACGTTTTCTATTCGACCAATGCGGGTTTCGCAGCCACCGATGTTCGTACATCGGGCTCCCCACTGGTCGTCGACGGTATTGGTACCGCCCCGAATAATGCAACACTTCTCGTAAGCACATTGTATGAAAATCAGGAAGATACCGACGGTCTCATCAAATGGAACTGGGATGTCAATCCTGTCGGGAGCTCTTTTATTCCTGCAGGCGATTACACAATGTACGTGGTCGCATGCGATGGGAAACACACCAGTTTCCTTAAAGCGGTTGGCGCCGATGCTTCCAACTCGGAATTAATCAAGATCAGGCATTCACCATCGCTGACCATCGACGCGCTGACTGAATACGATGCTGCTGCAGTGGATCCCTCCACCGCCGATGTCACCATTGATCCGTCCCTGACCGATATTATCATGCTGAGCTGGGGCAAGAACGGCGTTGACGGCGACAAGGATATTGATGATTCAGCTACAATAGAATTCTACATCCATTATTCATCAACATCAGCGTCTCCCTTTGGCAGCACAGACGCTGTCGCCCTTCGTGCTGCGGCATCCGCAAATGACGATTCAATCCACACCCACAAGATCTGTGAAGGGATACTCGAGGACCTCGAGGGCAAAGCCAATTCCTACTATGCGTGGAATATGACCGCGGATTACAAGAAGACGGGCTGGCATCCAATGGATGGTACGTTCGCTGGCTACTATCTCATTTACGCAATTATTGATGAGAACAAGTCGACCAACAACACAGCCCGTGTCGTAGCGCTTGGAGATGATGGATTATTGACAACCGGCGAAACCATCACCAGGGTCAATTTTGCAACCTTCAAGAAATTTGCCCGCCTGCTCGACCCGCCTGCGGAAGGCAAAACCATCAATGCGGAAGAAACCTACCGCATAAAATTCGAGGCCAATGATTACAACCAGAACGGAAAAGTGGGTATCTATATCGTCAATAATTCCGTTTCAGCAGGCCCGACTACAACAAATCCAACTACGCTGGGTGCTTTAGCGGCAGGCAACGTATATATGCTTACCTCGACTGACGGCGATGATGCCAATTTCTCGGGTCTTGCCACAAAGACTACCACATATTACGACCTGTCCATCAGAACACCGGGTGATGCAACGGTATTATACACAACCGATATTACCAATGCCGGTACCGATCTTTCTGACGGCACCTACTGGGTCTATATCGGTGTTGTCGCTGATGAGAGCTGGGATGGCACCGAGACGCTCTACAGGGCGCCTGGTTCTCTGACGCTTCTCAATGTCGCAACTACACCGTCCCAGAAGAATCTCACGATCAGCCCGATGACGCTGAGCACTGCTCAGGGCGACACGACCACGTTCTCCGTCATGGCTGCCGATGAGACCAATCCCGTCGACCTCATGGATCTGTATATCGCGGTCGAAAAAGCATACTGGACTGTTGTCACCTCCAGCGGACCGTTTACCGATGCAGCAGGGTATGGAGTTCTTCTCTCCAACCAGCTGATCGATGACGACGCTAACGGACGGTGGCTGCTGAGAGCCACAGTATTCAATGATGGTAATCCGATAGACCCGGCCGATACAGGTCTCGGTACCGCCCTCGCTACCTTTAAACTCGTGAGCAAAGGAACTACAAACGCCCTCGAAGCTTCAACGAGCGTGTACTTTGTCAACGAACCGTCCAAGGGCTGGGTAACCAAATTCGTCAATGACGGCGCCGACATTTCGATCAAAACCCTTTCGAGCTCGGTCAAGGTTGTTCCGAGACCGCTCATCGAGGGTATTGTCGAGTTTGAAGGACGTGGGACTTCGGCATATACGGTCACTCTCGAACTGCGTGCCCGTGGATCGTATGTCGCATCGACCGACACGATATTTGCCAATGCAAATGATACCGATTTCAATACACCGGGTATTCAGTATGTTCTCGATACCGACGGATTATTCACCCTCAAGAAAGCCCCGATGGGTGAATGGGATCTCGTGGCGGTGTATAACCGTTATCTCTCGAAGAAGCTGGAAGTCGGACTTTATGCGGGCATGGACACCGTGTTTGTCAATTTCGGCAAGCTTCTCGGCGGTGACTGCTTCGGTTATACCGATTCAAGCGGTGCGGTATGGCCCGACAACCAGATCGATACCGGTGATATCAACGTCATCAAGTCCGCATTCCTCTCCACTCCCGACAGCAGCAAATGGGATGACGGAGAGTACAACTACAAGTGGGCCGATATTAATGAAGACAACGAGGTTGAAACTACCGACCTGTCGATGGCAACAGCCCATGTCGGCGTCAGCGGTGACGCACCGGTGTACAAGCCGGTTTTAAGCCCTGTACAGTCCAATCTCGATGCCATTGTCGAGTTCGCAAATGTTCCGAATGAGCTCAAAGCGGGTCAAAGCTACACCATTCAGGTCGCAGTCCGTAATACAGGCAACGTGAGAGCATATTTTGTCAACATGAATTATGACAAGAATAAGCTCGCATTCAACGGAATTACCGAAGGTGATTTCCTCGCCGGCGACTCATATTCCTTCCCTGTCGTCGGAAACGGAACAGTCGGTCTTGCAAATTCCGTATTCGGTGATGCTGTCCACTTCGGCGACGGTATTCTTGCTGAAGTGACATTCACGGCGTTGAAAGACGGTGCGTTTTCACCTGATATCCTTGGCATAAAGACAGCGTCGTTCGTCAACGCTCAATTTATGAAGGAAACGGTTATCAATGAAAACCCGGCGGGAATCGACGGTCAGAATGTTCCTGCAACATTCAATCTGACCCAGAACTTCCCGAACCCGTTCAACCCGACCACGACAATCAGCTTTGCCATACCCGAACAGAGCAATGTCGAACTCAGGATTTACGACATTCTCGGACGCCATGTGAACACACTGGTTTCAGGCGCATATGCTCCCGGTAACTACGCGGTGAGATGGAATGCGACTGATATGTACGGCAATGCGGTATCCAACGGCGTGTATTTCTACACAATCCATGCCGGAAATTACCATGCCACAAAGAGAATGCTGTTCATCAAGTAAGAACAGTGTGAATAACCAATACAAAGGGCTCGTCACGTACGAGCCCTTTGTATTTCGGGCCGTGCCGTACGGAATTTTTTTCCTTTTCCTGAGTAATAACATTCCCTATATTGTGTTCATCCATGGTGAAAGAACCTGTAACAGCCTGTTAATGCAGGGATTGTACTGTTAATAATCGTTGGCATGTTATTTGCGAAATATCATTCCCGGATAGTATTATGTTCCTCTTCATCATAACGGTGATTCCGGATATTCATCTATGAATATGAGATACTTTACCTCATGCGTTATCCTGCTTGGACTGAGTCTCCTGCTGTTTCCATCGGTAACCATGGCCGAACCTGCCGGGGTTGTTCCCGGACAGTTGTGGTTATACCTGTATGAAAAAGGTTCGGGTACCGATTCGGGCGGTATCAATGAAATCTACGCTTCTCTGGGAGATACGGTCAGTATCGATGTTTTCATGCGTAATCCAAAGACGATCCCGATATCGGCGGTTGAAATATATCTGACTGTTGACGGTCGATATTTCAACATAGTGAGCCAGGGAAAAAACATGGAGAAGAACAAATTCTATCTCCAACCCAAACCGTTCATCCAGGGAGAATATTTCAGAGCCGTGCAGGGAATAGTCCAGCCCTATGGAAACAACACGCACGGAGATTCGCTCAGCGCTTACGACAACGGGATGGACGGCTGGCAGCTTGATTATGTCGAGATGACACCTCAGGATTCCGGCCAGGGAAGACCGTCATCCAACTTGAGATACGGAGTAGTCGCGACATTCAAGCTTATCGCAAAGGCTCCCTGTGATTCATCCACCATCAAGCTCGATGTCGATCAGTACAATGTGCGTGTTTCAAGCTATCATGAGCCCTACGCAAGTAATACGTATTACTTTAAATCATTTCAAACCTGCAAAATCAACGTATCCGGAATTGAAATCAATCCACCTCTTCCCGATAAAATGCTTGCGCCCGGAAGTATCGACACAACCCTTGATCTCGATGAATATGTCGGCGTTTCATCGATCCCCGATTCACTCCTTATCTGGAGTGCGTCCGGAAACAACCGTATCAGCGTTACCATCAATTCGAAAACACATGTCGTAACCTTTACGGTTCCCAATGATTATAAAGGATATGAGGATATCATTTTTACCGTTTCCGATGGTAAAGGGAACCAGTCGTCCGACACCATGAGAATCACCGTGGACGAGCCTCCGCTTCTTCTTAAAATCGCCATCAAAGACACACTGTATATACATGAGGATTCACTCGAGGTCGCTCTCAAACTGAATGAAATAGTCCGCGATAACGATGATGCCATCGAAAATATGACATGGTTTTTCATCACCGGCGGAAATGTTATTCCCTCGCGGGCGGGTACTGTTCTTTCTCTCATGGGAAAGCAGGATTTCTTTGGGGTGGACAACCTGAGAATTTCCGTTTATGATTCTTTCAGTCTGGGCGATTCGCTCACCGTTCCGGTCAGGGTGCTTCCGATAAACGATCCGCCGATTCTTAAAGGACTGCCGGATGTGACATTTCAACGCGGCGAGTCATACGTGTTCTCCATGAGTACGTACGCAAAAGACGTTGACAACGATCCGCTCTCCATCACATGGAATTCATCGCAAAACCTCATTACGAACGCTGAGGGATATGCAATCACCATAAGAGCCAATCCGGACTATGTGGGCACCGAGGAGAAAATATTCACGGTAACCGATCCTTCCGGTCGGGCAGCGAGTGATACCATGCTCGTTACGGTGACTCCTGCAAAGAATCCTCCGGTATTTTCACGCATTCCAAAAATCGGATTCCCACAGGGACAGGCCGATTCGACGCTTGTTCTTAAAAATTATGTTCTCGATTCCGATGATGCGTTCGAGAATTTGAAATTCGTTTTCGCAAATACCGACGATATCGACAGCGTGTATGTCAACAAAATCACGGGCCGCGTCACATTCTATGATCTCAACAACACACCGGGCTGGGACAGGATCACGATCACCGGGTTCGATCCGGACGGAAACAATACATCGACACAGTTCATTGCGTTCATTGGACCTGCCGACGGCACACCGATTGTCGGAGGCATTCCCGATACCACTCTCGTTGCGGGCGATATTCAGCCGAAATGGATAGATCTCGACGATTTCTACTATGACGCCGATAATGCGGATAAAGACATGACATGGACATGGGGCCGTCAGGCCGAAGCCGACAGTGTTGTCACAGCCACCATTAACTCGTTGACACACGTTGTCAGCCTGAAAAGCCTCAGCCCGGATTTGTACGGCGTGAACCGAATTTTCTTTACGGTTACCGATCCCATCGGCAAATTCGCGGATGACCTTACAATTATCACCGTTCTCGAAGACCGGTCAAAACCTACGCTCGATCTGCCATCTAAAGTCGGTTTTATCACCGGCGAACAGGACAGCCTCGACCTCGATGATTTCGCCGAGGATTTCCAGTACTCGAAATCGGAGCTCACCTGGCTGTGGACAGGCAATAAAAACACTGTCATCCAGTTTCAACAGCCTTATGGAATCAGAACAAAACCGGTTTCCTTTACCGGTTCCTTTGGCTGGGTTGGATGGGAACGAGTCGAGTTCATCGTATCGAATCCCATGGGCGGCGCGGCAAAAGACACCCTCACCGTGTTCAGCGTTCCTGCCGACGGCAGCCCTGTAGCAGGAGGCCTTACCGATATTTCCCTGAAAGCCGGTCAGTGTATCACGGTTAATCTTGATGATTACTATTTCGATGCAGACACTCCATTGTATAATATGTCGTGGTCGATATCCGGTAACGACAGCCTGACGGTATATATCGATCCGGCGACACATATTGCCACCGTATGCTCGCCATCAGAATCATGGGAAGGCAATGAAACACTGAAATTCACTGTGAGCGACCCCGAAAATCATTCGAGCTCGATGCAGGTTACCGCAACAGTCACCGGAGCGACCCTGAAAAATGTTTTTACCGTACTGCTCTTCCGCAATCCCATGCAGGAAGACTACATGGACCTCTATATCAAAAGCAGGGAAAGCCTCAGTATACAACCGGCTGTCCACATACGAGTCGATAAGGACTCGACGAATGTTTCCATCGAGCGTGTCGATACACAGTACTATTACGGGAAATACCTCCTGCCCTACAGCAGAAGCATCGGTTACAAGGGAACCGCGCACATTGTTGTGAAGGGAACGACATCGACAGGAAAAGCGGTGCAGGATACAACGAACTTTACATATGGCCGTATCGATAAAACCGGCGCAAAACTTGTGGTGGACCGGGCATCATTAACCATACCACCGGATGCGCTTGCAAAACCGGTGCTTGTTACGGTAATCCCCGAGAATACCGACAATCGCGTGGACAGTCGTGAATCGGCGGAAGAAGTGATGCTCACGGACGTTTCGTACAATATCGGCCCGTCATCGCTGAACCCGGAAAAGCCGCTAACTGTAGGATTTTCGGTTGCTTCACGGGCTGTCGGGGCTGGAATTTACAGGCTTGACGGAACTCGGTGGACATTCGTCGGCGCATCGAGAGGCGATAACATTGTCCGGGCTGAAACAGACCGTCCCGGCATATTCCGGCTCGGTTTCGACGCTACCCCGCCGCATCTCAGGCTTGTCGAGTCACAGAACGACGGTATCGCCATATTCGCGGACGATCCCGGGAGCGGTATCGACAGCCGGTCAATCGTGGTTTCCTGCAACGGCGAAGTCCTTCTCCATGAGTATGATGCCGTCAGATCGACGATTGCCGTTTACCCCGGCGACAGCGGAACAGGCGGAACGGTCACAATCGAGGTTACCGTATCCGACCGGTCAGGCAATTCCAGATCAGAGACATTCCTGGCTGGTGCGAATACGACGCCTTCACGGATCAGTGTCGAACAGAACAGCCCGAATCCGTTCAATCCCGTGACTCATATAACCTTTTTCCTCACCGCTGACACTGCTCTCAGCATCGAGGTGTTCGATCTTTTAGGCAGAAAAGTACGGGTTCTCGCCGATGACCGTTTCCCGCCGGGAAACCACACTGTCATCTGGGATGCGCGTGATGAAAACAACCGGCCTGTTTCGAGCGGAACCTATCTGTACAGGGTACTGTCCGATAACTGGACAATAACCCGTAAAATGCTCCTGTTACGGTAAAGGTGGGATAAACCATGCATCGCGTTTTGTATATCATACTTTTACTTTTCATCATAACCGGGTGCAGCGGCGGTATCATGGATGTCAAGCAGACCAGTTATGACGATATAATCAAATCCGGCTGGACGGAATACAACCAGGGCAAATACGATGACGCCTACCAGCTTTTTCTCGATGCGAAAGACTACGACGACAAACGTCCCGAAGCATATATAGGCAGCGGATGGTCTCTCCTGCGCCGTCAGCATCCCGACAGCTCCATTGTGGCTTTTCGGGCTGGTTTCGATTACGTCACAAGTCTCGCGGATACGGTGGATGTTTTATGCGGGCTTTCCGGATCATATCTCGCAGCCGGCGAAAACACAAACATCATCAATCTCTTCAAAAAGTATACGGTCAGCTCGTATGAAGATGTTTTCCCCCTTGAAAAACACGACTTCTTCATTGATACCGGTGATCTCGAAATCGTCCAGGCGATGGCCTTCTACCGCCTAAAAATCTATTCATCCACCGAACAGCCCGATCCCGACAACGCTACATATCACCTCAATCAGGCCCTTTATACCCCGTATACCTATACTGATTCCCAGGCGCTCATGGAGAAGATAACGGAATACCTCAATCAATCGGGCAGCGGTTTTTACTTATAATCGCGGGTATTCCGTGAAACAGTTTATTCAGCCCGACCTATTTACGAAATTTAATGGAACACGGATTCGCGCGGATTTCTTTTTATATTTAATGAAAACAAGAGATTCCTTTTCCCCCTCGCCTGTTTACGGGAGAGGGGCCAGGGTGAGGTTAAACAGAGGCAAACTATTAATAGCTACTAAATATAGTATAAATAATCTCTTATATCTATTTGTGTCTTTGTGGTGAAATATTTCCACGCATAAGCCGGATTACATTGATTTTCTTTCTCCGTGCCTCCGTGTCTCAGTGGTTAAATTGTTTATGAATATTTTCAGATAAATCCGGGTTATATGAATTTAACGGCGGGTGTTTCCCTGTTCCCTGAGAATGACGTTCATGAGCTGCCGTGCTTCGCTGAACGAGGGTTCAAGCTCAAGAGCGCGTCTGGTGTGATCAGCCGCTTTATCGAGTGTGCCAAGCTTTCTGTAGGCAAAACCGAGTTTGTAGTGAACAGCGGGATTGTTTGAATTGATATTAAGCGTTTTTAAATAAGCAGCGATGGCATCCTGCACATTCCCCATTCCATAGAGTGCGTCTCCCATATTGATGAGAACTTTGATGTTATCCGGTTCCGATGAAAGCGCTTGACGGTATACGGCGACCGCTTCATCAAACCGGCCAAGTTTCATGAGGGCATCGCCGCAATTGATATTCGCCACAGTATACCCGGGATCGATACCGAGCGCTTTTCGGTAAGAGTCGACAGCCTCGGCGTATTTACCCTGACGGTAGAAGATAATCCCCATGTTGTTATAGGTTTTTGTGAACCGGGGATTTATGTTGCGGGCTCGTTCATATTCCCTGAACGCTTCATCGAAACGTTCCAGCCGGAACAGGGCGCTTCCGATTTTATTATAAAGTTCGCAATCACCCTGTTCAAACTCGAGGGCGCGGCGATATTCCTTTAAAGCCTCATCATATTTGTCTTCCTGGTACAATACGTCGCCGATACCGACATGAGCCTTTGCGGATGCAGGATTTATAGTAATAACAGCCTGAAAAGCCTTAAGCGCTTCCTCATACCTTCCTTCCTGGTAAAACGTGGTTCCCATATTCATATACACTTCACTGTCGCCAGGATTGATCGAAAGCGCTTTCGCATAATATTCAAGCGCCTGATCGTAGTCTTTCTCCAGAGACAGTGCATTACCGAGATTGTTGAGGGCAAGGACATAACCGGGATTCGCTTCGAGGCTTTTCTTATATTCCGCAATGGCTTCTCTTGTCTTCTCTTCGCGTAACAAGGCATTACCGAGATTATTATGGGGCCTCGCCTTGTTCGGCGATTTCCGCACCGTATCGGTCCAGAGGCTCAAATCCGTTTTCCATACTTTATTCCGTTCATATGTCAGGAATGAGCAGCCGGTAATAATTGCCAGAAAAATGATGATCGCCGCCCTTGCATGTTTTTCCCACAGGAGATCGTAAAGCGTGCTTACCAGAAAAAGGCTGAATCCGAACATCGGCAGATAGAGCCTGTGCTCGAACATGACGTTTCTCAGGGGTATTATGGTCGATTCGACGGAAAGTGTCAGGAAAAACCACAGGATACCGACTGCTTCCAGTTTCCTTTTTGGAAGAATCACAATCGCGGTAATAAACAGCGCTAACAGGAAAAGAAAACCTGCCGCGGTGTAAAACTCGAAAAAACCGTGTGAAGCCGGAAAATCATGATCGAGGTTCTGCCGGAGAGGGAAAAACAGGAGCCCGATATAAGCCGGGAGAACTCTGAACTGAGTAAAAAGATAGGTGGAGCTTATGAGGAGAGGATCGGAATACCTGTCCGACTCTACCGGCCAGAATAACTTCGGAATACTCCAGCCCGACCATATTATCGCGGGTATTATCAGGAGAAAAAACAATGGCAGAACCAGAAAAATGAGTGTGGATTTCTTCTTCAGCAGCTCCTTCAGGCTTCCCGCGCGAATAAAAATCAGCTCAAACAGGATAACAGCAAACGGCAGGGTAAACACGATTTCCTTCGTAAACATGCCAAGAAGACCGGCCGCAATGGAGCCCCCGAAAAGCATCAGCGATACCGATTTACGTGCCGTCATCCGCGCCCTGAGGTATAAACAGAGCGAGGCAAGATAGAATAACGCCGCAAGCGAGGCAAATCGCTGGACAATATAGGTCACAGCCTGAGTCTGTAACGGATGCGATACAAACAGGAGCGCGCACCCCAGCGCCGCAATGTGTTTGTGTTTACTGATGGCCGTGGATGCCATACCCGGTGATGAAAGAATCAGCATGACAAGCCACCAGACACACCATGATGCACCGAGATGTATTGCCATGTTGACGACATGATACCCGAAAACATGGAGACCATGAAAATGATAATTGAGCGCGAATGTCAAAAACCCGATGATCCGCAGTTTACTGTGAAAACTGAAGTCCCAGAGCCCTTTTATTTCGTTCAGATCACGGATAGCCCTGTTACTCATAATGTTCTGAAGATCATCGAAATGCAGCGAACAATTGAAACTGTTAAGATATATGACTAGTCCGACTGCCGAAATGATGACGAGGGAATAGAGCGGTGAGGTAATACCGTGAGCGATAGAAACCCGAACGGTTCCCGCGCGTTTTTTTTCCTTGATTCGCCGTGCCATCGGGAATTACAGTTTCCTCGAAAATGATCGGTTCAGATTCCGGTAATGTTCAAACACTTCCCGGTCGAACAATATATTGTATCACGTGCAAAAGTCAAGATATACCATCATGTTCCGGCGATCTCGCAATTCTTGGGGCACTACATATGCTCAAGCTTCGCGAGGGAAAACAATGATATACTGTGCGGAACAGATGCCGAAACAGGATATACGAAAAATCCAATTTCACTCAATAATCACTGGCTCGATAATTTTCTTTATTTTCATCATTTTTCCCCTGAAAAAATCGCAAATGATATGTTTCAAAAAAATGTGTGATCGTTGTCAGGTATTACTTTAATCTTGCTTATGGCCGGTATTTCTTGTATGATTCAGTCAGCAGAATACAGCCATGGGCATTAACGATTGCCGGGCGGTTACGGGCGGGAAAACGCGCTGAACACCCTCGGGCGGTGAGACCGGAACTACTTTACATGATGAGAATACATGTATAAAGGGCATAAAATTGCAGTCATTATACCGGCATATAATGAAGAGCTGCTGATAGCCAAAACAGTTGAAACGATTCCCGAGTTTGTCGATCACATCATAGTCATCGATGACGGAAGCACGGACAGAACTGTTGAGATAGTCAGCGAAATTGCATCCCGGAACAGCAGGATACTTTTCATACAACACGGAGAAAACAGGGGTGTGGGCGCTGCTCTGAGCACCGGATATCTGTGGTGTCGTTCAAACGATATGGATATCGCGGTGGTCATGAACGGCGACAACCAGATGGATCCCGTCGATCTGTCCGCGCTCATCAATCCTCTCGTGGAGAACCACGCCGATTATACCAAAGGAAACCGCCTCATTACGGGAGAAGCATGGAACAAGATTCCCCATGTAAGGTATCTGGGTAACTCCATTCTGACGTTCCTTACTAAAATCGTCAGCGGATACTGGCATGTCACCGATTCTCAGTCGGGTTACACCGCCATGAATAAAAGGGCGCTCAAACTCCTCCCGCTCGGTTCTCTCTATACCGGGTATGGTGTTCCGAACGATATTCTTGTCAAAATGAATATATATAACATGCGTGTAATGGACGTTCCGGTCAGCCCGGTATACGGAATCGGCGAACAAAGCAAGATAAGGCTCCGTAAAGTGATATTTTCAATTTCGATGCTGTTGTTTCGTCTTTTTTTCCTGAGGATGTTTCAGAAGTACACCTTACGGGATTTTCATCCGCTGATATTCTTCTATGCTCTCGGTTTCTTTATACTTACTTTGAATATACCGCTGATAGTGCGTCTGTTTTTCGTATGGGGGGACACCGGTTTTATCCCGACGATAAATGCACTCGCAATACTTTTTTGCACCCTCACCGGGTTGCAGCTTATTTTATTTGCCATGCTCTTTGATATGGAAGCTAATGTTGAATTAAAGGGAAAATAAAGCGCCAAAGTGTCTTCGATGTATTCTTACACGGATTTACAAACGAAACGGATCGCGGTTTTTTACCGGACCAGGCAGTTTTTCAGAGATAACACTATCATGCGGGGAGGGACAATCCATGCCTTATCCCGGAAATTATTGAGTTCGGTTCCGCTTCTTCATATATGTCCCGATAATTCGTACTCATGAAAGCTGCCTTATTCCTAATGGATATTGAACACATATTTAACGGCATTTTTTTATATTTCGACAAGACTGAATCCAGTTCGTGACCGGTACAGCACTGCCTGCAACAATCACCTCTGCTCATTCAGGTCGAGCAGAGAGGCGGATGTCCGGTTCCGACAACCCGGTTCGCGACAGTTGACGTTTTTGCCGGCATGAAGAACTCACAGACAAGGAGTGTATCATGGCAAAAAAGAAAAAAGCAAAAGACACGGAAAAGGGGAACAACGCCCCTCTGGAAGTAAAAGGAGAACCGGTACCACAGGAAAAGCAGGAAGAAAAAAAGAAGAAACCAAAAAAATTCACATCGGACTTTTATAAAAAGGAGCTGTTCCGGCTCCAGGTCGAGCTGGTGAAGCTGCAGGAATGGATAAAATTCAAGGGATTGAAGGTCGTTGTCCTGTTTGAGGGGCGGGATGCCGCAGGAAAAGGGGGCGTCATCAAACGTATCACCCAGCGGCTGAATCCTCGTGTCTGCAGGATCGTGGCGTTGGGCACACCCACAGAGCGTGAAAAAACTCAATGGTATTTTCAGCGGTATGTGGCTCATCTTCCCGCGGCAGGCGAGATGGTCCTCTTTGACCGGAGCTGGTACAATCTCGCCGGTGTCGAGCGTGTCATGGGTTATTGCTCTGAGGACGAATATCGCGAGTTTCTCCGCTCATGTCCGGAATTTGAACGTATGCTCGTACGATCGGGAATCATTCTTCTCAAATACTGGTTCTCGGTAAGCGATGACGAGCAGGAGCACCGTTTCCAGCTTCGCATCAAAGACCCGACGAAGCGGTGGAAACTCAGTCCGATGGATCTGGAGTCACGTGCCAGATGGATGGAATACTCCAAGGCCAAGGATGAGATGTTCGCATACACCGATCTAAAACAGGCGCCATGGTACGCTTTCGAATCAGACGACAAAAAAAAGGCGCGCCTTAACTGTATTGCGCACATACTCAGCATGATTCCGTACGAGGACCTGACACCCAAACCGATAGAGCTGCCACCCCGCCAGAAGAAAATCGGATATGAACGCCCGCCGATTACTGATCAGACGTTTGTAACGAGTTTCTATTAAGCGTATCGGTATCGATGGCTGTATAAGGCTTCGTCATAAACAAACGCGGGGAATTATCCGGGAAATACTATGGAGAATGCAGGCATCTGATGTATCCATAGTATATTGTACGGAAAGTAATCATCAGCAAAAAGCCGGACAATCATCGGTATGCAGCCATGGAACAGGGAGGTGCGGTATGAAACCCACCATTGACGGAACAGTGTTCGGTTCTATTACCATCGGAGGGAAAACCTTCAAGCACGATGTAGTCATACGGCTTGACGGCGAAGTAAAAAAACGAAAGAAAAAACTTTCAAAAGCTATATTCGGCACCTCTCACACCGTATCGCTCGACGAAGCCCGGAACGTATATGAAAAAGGCTCGCAACGGGTCATCATCGGATCGGGTCAGAGCGGGATTCTCAAGCTTTCAGAGGAAGCCGAAGACTATTTCGGTAAAAAGAACTGCGTTGTCGACCTTCACCCCACCCCCGAAGCGGTAAAACGGTGGAATGACACACAGGAAGAAGTGGTCGGGCTGTTTCATGTGACCTGCTGACATGATGGGAAATCATATGTCCGGCCCGGAAATGCAATGCTTTTCCTCTTGCAGATACATAGAACCGGATATGCTCAATTGAAAAGGGGGGATACCTTTGAAAAGACTAATCATGGCTGCAACTGTCCTTGCATCCGTGCTTCTTTCAACATCCTGCGGCGACCAGGGTACAAAGACAATCAGGATCGACCTTCTCAGGGACAAGATCGCGGGGGGATGGGCCGGTAAAATGATCGGTGTTGCGTACGGCGCTCCGACCGAATTCAGAGCGCGGGGAGAAATCTACGAACAGCCGCTCGAATGGAAAACCGAGTACGCCGCCGGGTCGTTACGGCAGGATGACCTGTATGTTCAATTGAGCTTCATGATGACCATGGACAAGTACGGTATCGATGGGCCGGCGGAGAAATTCGCCGAATCCTTCGCCACCGCAGGCTACCGTCTCTGGCATGCCAATGTACAGGCGCGCAAGAATTTCTTCGATGGCATCATGCCCCCGGCGTCCGGCAGCCCCGAATTCAACCTCCATGCGGACGACATCGATTTCCAGATCGAGGCCGACTACATCGGGTTCATGTGTCCGGGCATGCCGCAGACTGCGGTGAAAATCGCCGATAAAATCGGACGTATCATGAATTACGGCGATGGTGTCTACGGCGGTATGTTCGTTGCGGCCCTCTATACCGGAGCGTTCTTTGAAACGGACATTCCCGCCATCGTCAATCGTGCCCTCCTCGCAATTCCCGTCGAAAGTGACTATGCGAAGTGTATCCGCGATGTCATTGCTCTCCACACCCACTACCCGGACGACTGGCGCGCCGCATGGAAAGAGCTCGAAGGAAAATGGGGAGACGTCGATATCTGCGGAGCTATGGACCCCTTCAATATCGATGCAAAACTGAACGGCGCGTATATCGTCATGGGACTCCTCTACGGCGGCGGAGATTTTGAGAAAACCATGGAAGTGGCGATCCGGTGCGGGCAGGACTCGGACTGCAACCCATCGAATGCCGCGGCGGTCATCGGGGTCATCAACGGGTACAGCGGTATCCCCGATTCATGGAAAAAGGGCATCGAGCCGGTTGCCGACTCTCTCTTTATCTTTACCGGATACTCCTTCAACTCGGCAGTCGAGAACACACTCAAGTACGCGCAGCAACTCATCAGGGACAACGGCGGCTCGGTCTCGGCGAGCAAGGTAAAAATAAAAATACAGGAACCCGCCGCGCCGCAGCTCGAAGTATCGTTTCCCGATGTCGTTCCCGATTATCAGGTGAGCGCTTTCGATGACAGAGGCTGGACATGGAAGGGAAAATGGGAAACGTTCGGCGACAAGAGCGCCCGCTATGCAGGCGACCCCGGGGCGGAGGTCACATTCACATTTAACGGCAGCGGCGTAGTACTGCGCGGCATCTGGAAAAAGGACGGCGGAAAGGCCGATGTTTTTGTGGACGGGAATCTGCACCGTACCATCGACACCTATTACTGGTGGGCGGGCGAGGAGAAAGGTGGAGCGTTCCTGTGGCATATCCTCGGCCTCGTTCCCGGCGATCATTCGGTCAGGCTCGTGGTTAAAGGCGAGAAGAAACCCGAATCCGAGGGGACGCGCATTTACCTTACAGGCGCTACAGTGTTCAAAACCGCAAAGAAAACGAACGAAAGCTATAAGTTCTCATTTCAATGACATGTTCCTGAAGATAATGCACTCATGATCGGAACCGGATATCGTAAAATATCAAAGGGCGTTTATCATTAGCTATATCAATTAAGAGGGGATCGTGAAAAAATCCTTTTTCACCACCCTCTTAATCTTACAGAATATTCTGGTTATTCAATTAGTGCATAACACTCACGAATGAGATGTTTTTTTACACGGTAAAGCGTCATTCCCGTGAAAACGGGAGTCCATCATCTAGTGCTCATGACAGAACGATGTTAATACTGGATTCCCAATTCGCTTCGTTCCTGGGAATGACAATACTCGTATAATTTATTAGTGATTATAAGCTCAATGAATAACCAGATATAATAAAAACGCCACCGAGCTGAAAGAGGCTGTCATGTTCAATCGCAGAGATTTTTTGAAAGCGGCAGCGACTGCCAGTAGTGTCGGATTTTCGAGTACTGTTCATTCATTGACATCACGCCGTCAGGAATCGAGCGGGTTTTTCGGAGTACACCCGTTTGTGGAAAAACATCCGGAAGCGGTATTCATCATGCATACGAAGGTGGATGACAAGACAAACTCCGAAGCAAAGCTCAATGCCGGCCTCGATTTTTCACGGAGTGTCATCGTACCGAGAAGCGAGGAAGACGGCGGAGTTCCTCTCACCAACCTCATACCGGTAAAACCGAATCTCACCTGCAGGGGCACATGGGACACCAAGTATACAGTAGAGAAGACAATGAGCGTGGTAACCGACTCATACTTTGTCGAAGGGGTTATCGAAGGGATAAAGGAGCTCGGTCTCAAAGGCAGTCAGTTTTATATCCGCGAAGTAAACTGTCCGGAAAATTTTGAAACCGATGGTTATGGTAATCCTTGGAACAACGGTTCAGGAGGTATTGCAGAACGTACCGGCGCCGAAATCCGCGATATGTCAAAAGTAGTAGGAATAATCGATGAAAATGACGTCGTATGGAAGGATATTCCGAACGGTGTATATTTCAGAAAAATCCCCTATATCTGGCCGGTCAATGCTGAAAATTCATGGCTCCTGAACATCGCCAAGCTGAAAGCCCACGGCATGGGAATAACCCTGACTTGCAAGAATTTACAGGGTACCGTTGTCCATAACTACCAGCGTTTCGGAAGCGGATATCACTGGATCGATATGAAAGAAGAACATAAGCAGCCCACCGGATTAACGGATATTAAAAATTCCTATGAGCTTCATAAAGGTATCATCCCCCGGTGGGACAGACCCGGAACCACATGGAACAGCGGTATCGGCATGGAAACCTGGGCGCACATGACGATAGACAGCCACTCGGTTACCAAACCCGCCCTCAATGTGGTCGAGGGAATCTACAGCCGTGACGGCAATGGATTCGTGCGAGGTCCCGGAGAGGGTGAACTCGCCCAGGAATTCCTGACCAATATCATTATTTTCGGTATGAACCCGTTTCATGTTGACAATATCGGTCACTGGATAGCCTCGCAGGAGCCCGGTAATTTCGGGTTATTCCATATTGCGGTGGAACGGGGGCTCGCGCGGACAATCAATCCCCATGAAATACCGGTATACGAATGGTTTGCTGATGGCTCGGCGCAACTGACCCCGCTCGATGACTTCCCGCGCACCCCGCTCATGACATACTATCTCCAGCGTGATTACAACGGCCAGACCGAACCGTATTATCATCTCTGCGACGAACCGTTCACGTATCAGCAGCAAACCGGAATTGATGAAACAGCCGAACCGAAAGCAGCCGTTCTCAACCAGAACTACCCGAATCCGTTCAATCCGTATACCTCGATCGAGTACAGTCTTCCCCGGACAGGAAATGTTCTTCTCGAAATATACAATGCCACCGGACAGCGCATCGATGTTCTCGTCGATGGAAAACGTATCGCAGGAACCCATGTAGCGGTCTGGAATACGAACAATCAGGCATCCGGTGTCTACTTCTACCGGCTGCAGTTCGGTGCTTTTTCGGAGCTGAGGAAAATGACATTGGTCAAGTAACGATACCATTGCCAGACTGAAAGAATCAGCGACAGTGATTTTTTTACCGTAGTCACTTACAGGGGAAATCGACCGTGAACGAACAGCAAAGACAGCTGCTCGAAGAGCATATCGCGCTGTTTGAGAACGATGAAAGCGATGAACAGCGGGCCATACTTCTGGACGTTATTAAAGAAATCGATCCGAGGGGATACCAGAACCTCATGAAGTCCCAGTGCGCCTATGAATTTCACATGATACTCGAAGCAATTCTCAATCCCTGAATTACGGCCGTCATGAGAGGAAAAGAAATCATCAAACACCCATTTTCAAATCGATTCCGGAGCTTTTCGACGTAAGATTCTCAAAGGGACAAAACCATGATTCTCGTCGACATAGTCAACAGAAAAACCCTACCACTATCCTGGGGTGAGGGTGAATATATTCCCCACGACGATCCCTGTTTCAGCAGAAAGATGCTTGAAAAGTATCTCAACGAGAAGCATGAAAGCGCCGGCAGGAGATTTGAGAATATCGACCGGCAGATGGACTGGATTCACCACAGCATTCTCAATGGACAGCGGACAAAAATCCTCGAGATCGGATGCGGCCCCGGTTTCTACACGAGAAGGCTTGCGCAACTCGGCCATGAGTGTGTCGGTATCGACGTTTCTCCAGCGGCAATAACGTATGCACAGGAGCAGGCCCAGCAGGATAACACGCAATGCACCTATATCGAGCATGACATATACAGCGCTCAATACGGTACCGGATATGGGTTGATTATAATTGCCAACGGCGATTTCAACATGTTCAGTCCCATGGATGCCTATGAATTCTTAGGCAAGGCGTGGATGGCGCTCAGGGAAGGTGGCATTCTTCTGCTCGAGCCGTACACATTCGAAGCTATCGAGAGTCTGGGAAAACGTGAATCTGTCTGGGAAGCGGTCAGCGAAGGGCTCTACTCCGATAAACCATACCTCTGCCTGCACGAATGCTGCTGGAACGGAGAAAACGACTCGCTTACGAAACGGTGGTATATCGTCGATACGGAAACTGCGCATGTCCGGTACCTTGCGCAGTGCTACAAGGCATATACAAAAAAAAGCCTTCAAAAGCTGCTCGTAAAGCAGGATTTTTTCAACGTCAGGTTCTATCCAGGACTGCGTGGCGGGCAGGATATGTCTGACAATGGATTTATGGTTGTTTCTGCGGTAAAGACATGTAAATATACCGACAGGCATATCCGTAAGGGGCAATCCCGGGAATAATCGAATGCTGAAAAACTGCGGCTACATGAACCGCTCGAACCGTTCTTTTTTCGCCTTGCATACCGGGCAGACTTCGGGAGGCTCGTTCCGGGCGCAGAGATACCCGCATACCTTGCACCGCCAGACGGGATACGGCAGCTCGCGGGTATCGGGAACGCCGGGTTTCGGCTTGGCTTTTTTACGTTCAGGAGCGGGTGACCGCCGTTCGGGAATTCTGGCAAGCGATTTCTCGCCGCTCGCAATCTCCTGAGAGACATAGAGCCCGCAGTAGCATGTCCCGTATTCGCCCAGGTCGGGATCACGGTAATCGCAGGGGCAGATCATATCGAGATCATCCGTTTTTTCCCCCGACGCCAGCCTGCACGGACACGCCCAGTAGCCGTACCGCCGCTCGTTGACGAGGAGGCCCCGTACGAGGTCACGGGTGAAGTCCGCATCGGGATTGAGGTGGTAACCGGACTGTTCGGCTTCTCTGCCGAGCCGTACCCGAAGCCCCTCGACGTCCTGTTCTGTAATATCCGTCATATTCACTCCGTACCCCCGATTTTTTTCCTGATTTCATCCTCGCTGAAACCGATAATCGTTGTCGAATTGTTTATGACAATGGTGGGAAAAGAGCCGCGCGGATTCCATGAGTACATCTCGTTTTCCACAGTACGCCGTTCCTCGCCTTCGGTGAGGTCGACATCGATGTAAGAGTATTCCACGCCCATCTCATCGAGAAGCCGCTTTGCCTTTTTACACCATCCGCAGGTGCTGAGGGCAAAGAGAAGAATATTGCCTCTGTTCTTTCCATGTATATGTATCGATTCCATATGTTCTCCTTTATTATCATGATGTTTCTTTTAAACGAAGAAGAGGAAAAAAGGTTGCAGAACACCTCTCCGAACCATTGAGTTACACTACCTATTCTGCAGAAGGAAATTCATGTTCCGACATATCTCCCGAAGGGATACATTCAGAGTATTATAACACTTTTTCTCCTGTTGCATATTATTTTCCGCAGGTGTTCCCCGGAAGTTCGATATTAAATACACTCCTCCCGATTTCAGGCCTATTATTTCTTGATATACCTCTTATCTATCATTATCTTGCCGTCGTGAAGAGGACGTAAACCGTTGTATGTTTGCAGTCATGGGCAGACAATCGATGCAGCCGGGCAGGATGTGAAGATAGAACGCTCCTTTTTATCAAGGCTCTTATCCCACGAAAGGATCGAACGACGCGATGAGACGACGATTATTTCTCGGTACTGGTGCAGGAGGATTAGCCGGCGCTGTATTGAGCAGGCCTTTCTCCGCTAGCGCCCGTGTAATCGGTGCAAACGACAGAATCAATATCGGTGTCATTGGCTGTGGAGGCCGTTCGGGTGATTTGATGAGAACCATGGCCGGCTTCATGAAACAGGAGAATTTCACTTTTACAGCCCTCTGCGATGTGTGGAAACCGGGCCTCGAAAAGAGAGCGGCATGGGTCAGGGAGGTAACCGGCAGCTCCCCGAAAACGTTTTCGCGCTATAACGATCTTCTGGCGCTGAAAGATGTCGATGCGGTCATGATCACGACTCCCGATCACGGACATTCCCCTGTCCTCATCGCGGCAAGTAATGCCGGCAAGGATGTTTTCTGCGAAAAACCCATGGCCATGACCATGGAGGAAGCCCGGGGCGCGGTCGATACAGTTCGCCGCAATAAAACCATCTGTCAGATCGGAACACAGCATCGGAGCGAGGGTAAATACATAACCGCCGCGAAATATATTCAGGAAGGGAAAATCGGGAAAGTAATAACGGTCGATCTGAAATACAACGACAACGGCCCCCGATGGGAAAGGAATTTCAGCGATGTCAAAGAGGAAGATGTCGACTGGGAAGGGTATCTCATGCACACGAAGAAATACCCGTTCCACCCGCGACGGTATCGTTGCTGGCATCTTTACCGTGATTACTCGATCGGTCTGATCGGACTTTTAGGGGCGCATTGCACCGATCTTGTCACATGGTTCATGAAAGCCCCGTACCCAGAGAGCGCAGTGGCATTCGGTGACCGGCTCGTCTGGAAGGACCGTGAACACTACGATACAATCATAGCGTTATACAAGTACAAGGATTTCATCGTAACCTGCGAACACCGTCTCGGCAATAAATCTATGCGTTCCCAGGCGTTATTTTATGGCACACAGGGAATGATCACCCCGGAGTTTATCAGCAGCGAGGGGCATGTCGATCCGAAACGGCTCGAACCGGCCGCCGGAGCGATATACACCACTTCTCCCCTGATTCAGAGTGAAACGGACAACAAACCGGTCGAGACGCCTCTCGAACCCGATCCTACGGAAGTGGACCACAATCTCAACTGGATTCGGGCCATGCGTGACCGTAAAGACCCGAATGCGACGGTCGAGGATGGTTTCAGCCATTCGGTTATCGCCATCATGGGTCATATGGCTGCGGATAAACGTAAAGCGGTTGCCTACGATCCTTCAAAGCGCGAGATTGTCGAAATCTGAACACAGGTTCGAGGAGAATACATAATGAACGTATCACGAAAATGCGGACTCCTGTTTCTGTTTCTGGGGCTGATTTTCTGGTCGGTGTCAGGTTGTTCAAAAAAATCCGGTGATTCATTCCTCGTCGAAATCACTTTCCGCGACAACAGCATGCAGCTCCCGATACCGGTCTCAATAGACGCCCCGTTGACCGCCAGCGACAGCCTTTCCGTGTGGGAAGCAGTCCCTGAAAACGGAAGCGGTGCTAAACCTGTCTATGGACAGGTGCTGCATGACGGTGATTCCCGACAGATTATATTTCTGGCTGAATCCCCGGCTTCTCCCGGAGAAAAAACAGCGCAATACCGGCTTCGACATCCCTCTTCACCGGTGAACGGTGCGTTTTCATTCTCCGAACATGACAACAAGTTTCTCACGGTTTCGGAAGGACAGATACCGGTTTTTACCTATGTATATGGCATGAATCTGAAAGACGGAGTTCCGGAAGACCGTACCCGGTCCAATTACGTTCATCCGCTCTATGATCTGGACGGGCATCCCCTATCCGATGATTTCCCCGCGGATCATTATCATCATCGGGGCATATTCATCGCGTGGCCTCGAGTTATTGTGAACGGCGACACGCTCAACCTGTGGGATATACGTGGCATGGACAAACGATTCGAGCGGTGGCTCGGACAGGAGACAGGGCCGGTTTTCGGACGGCTCGGCGTTCAGCTTGGCTGGTATGCCGGTGAAACAAAGGTTGTCGATGAAATTCTGTGGATTACAGCCTTCAGAGCGGGCAATGTCGGTCGGGCCATCGATTTCGATCTGACCCTCCGGGCGGTAACGGACTCCGTAATCCTGATCGGTTCTCCGGATGAGGGGAAAGGATACGGCGGTTTCAATTTCCGGCCCGCACCGTTCGACAATCCGGTTATTACAACCGACAGCGGAATACAGGAAGACAGCAATCTGAAACGTTTTCCCTGGGCCGATTTCTCGGCGATTTTTAAAGGAACACAATCTCCGTCGGGAGTCGCAATTTTCCAGAATCCGGTAAACCACGATATACCGAATGGCTGGTGTCTCCGCCACTATGGCTTTCTTGGTGTTGCTTGGCCCGGCCTCGATCCGTATACGTTGAGACCGTCCGAATCTTTTCATGCCCGGTACCGTGTCTGGATTCATCGCGGAGATGCCGTCGCGGGACAGGTCGCTGCTGCTTATGACTACTATGCAAAACCTCCTTCGGTTACTCTTGTCAGGTAGCATTGTGGTTTTACGGGATGGTAAGAGAAACAGCGGGTGGAATCCCCGATCGGTTCGCGATATCGCCCACGAATTTCCTTACTCCCCATTATAATACAGGGCCTTGACCGAACGATCCCCGCGTAAACGTCGGGAAATCATGGATAGAAAACTCATCACCGCCGATGACTTGTTCTCCTTGTCTTTTAAAGGGCAGGAAGGTAAGTTCAGGAAAACGGGAAAAGAAAGAAGCCGAATCACACAAACATACATTTTCATACATTATCGTTTCGTATCCACTCTTTACAAAACAGCAGGTGCAGAGATGAATCAAAAAGTGCGGTATCTGTTCATGGCGGTATTTCCGGTAATTGTACTCTTTCTCAATACTGCCCGTATATCGGCCGAACCGGGACGATGGGAACATGAACTTTCAGGCGGGGAATGGCGGCTCAATATCGATCCCGAAGCCTCATGGAAAGACGATGATATTTATCTGCCTCCGGTAAAGATCGATACTCTCCCTGTGCATCAACCTTCATTCGGATGGGAAAACCTCGCCGATCCGGCCCGGGGAATCACCGTCTCCGTTCCCGGAACAGTAGAGGAATACTATTGGAGCGCAAACGGAAACCCGAACGGCATTGCAGGCGACTATCTCGGCGTCTCATGGTGGAGCACAACGTTCAAACTCGACCAATCGCTCAGAGGAAAGCGGATCATCCTCGCATTCGAATCGGTCAATCTGAGAGCCGAAGTGTATGTGAACCGTAAGCTCGCGGGGTACGATGTCATCGGGAACACGCCGTTCGAGTTCGATGTTTCCGATGCGGTCGTATTCGGCGGGGAAAACCGTCTCGATGTCCGCATCACCGACCCTGTGGGCGACTTCGAATGGAACGATGAATACCTCATGAAGTGGGGACAGAACATGGTTCCCGCCGTTCATGGCTTCGGGGGCATAACGGGAAAAGTGACACTCCGGGCAACAGATGCCGTACATGTCGATGATATTTATGTTCAGAACAAACCCGAGCCCACGGATGTCGATGTGTTTGTCACGGTCGGTAATTCGTCCGGCGCGGGCAGTGACGGTTCCCTGTCTCTCGTTATCCATGAATGGAAGAATCCTTCCCGTGTGCTGTGGCAAAAAACCGTTCCGCTTTCGGTTTCATCAAAGGGGGGTGAATATACATTCCGTGTCAAGGCCCCGGAAGCGAAGCTCTGGGACATCGACAAGCCCAATCTGTACACGGCAGCGGTTTCTTTTTCGAGCGGTGACGGCGGCGTTCAGGATACCATGACCAGGCGGTTCGGTTTCCGCTTCTTTACCGTCGGCGAGGAGCACGGCGACAAACGGTATTATCTCAACGGGAAGCGCGTATTCATATTTGCCGCGATGACACGCGGATTCTGGCCGAAAAACGGGATATTCCCCACTCCGGAAATGGCGCGGAAAGATATTGAAACCGCACGGAGCCTCGGACTCAACATGATGCTCTTCCACAGGGCAATCGGCCAGCCCCGGGCGATAGATGCGGCGGATGAGCTTGGCATGCTGACTTATGAAGAACCGGGCGGGTATATGTGTAATCCCGGCACATACAGCCAGATAAAGGAAAGAATGGCGCCGGTGCCGCCTGTTGCCAGGGAATGGCGCAGGGAAAAGCTCCGGAGAATGGTCATCCGCGACCGGTCGGTTCCCTCGATGGTCATCTTCAATATGGACGACCTGTCATGGAACGAGCCGAACGACGACGATAAGGAAAACATCGTCATGGTGCACACGCTCGATCCGTCACGACTGGTCACGTTCAACTGTATCACCTTGCCGACAATCCCGAATAACCGGGATTACCCCTTCAAGCTCCACATGAAGCCATTCGACATGAATTTCTACTGTCACGGCTGGACATCGCCCTACCATCTCATGGCAACGGGTGTATATCTCGATAACTATTATCGTAATCCCCGCTATTATCTCCGGTATGTTATCGATCCTATTGCAACGATGGGAGATTCGCTCTATCCCATGCCAGAGGACGAGATAATTTTCCTCGGCGAGGAAGGCGATCTGTCAGCCCCCGTGCGGCTTGAAAAGATAAAGAACGAGCTCGCCATGACAGGTGCCAATGGCTGGCGTGAGAGCGAGCATCTCGACTGGTACAGGGCATATGAACGGTTCCTCGATGAAAGTGGCTTCAGATCGTCGTTCCCCACGGTCGATGACCTGACAGTGTCCCTCGGGGCAAAAATGCACTATTTCCACGGGCGTATACTCGAAAACACCCGTATTTCGAACAAGGCCGATGCATATGTTCTCAACGGCTGGGCTTCGGCGGCAACTCACACCGACATAGTCGATACCTACCGTAACCCTACAGGCGACCCGGCGATACTCCAACACTATACTCAGCCCCTGTATGTTGCGGTGAAAATCCGCGACAAGGTTCTTCCCGCAGGTTCCGAACCGGTGGCGGATATTTATCTCGTCAACGAGAAAAACCTCAGGGGGAAACACACGCTCGAACTCGCACTTGCCGACCCCTCCGGCGCTGTCGTTTTTTCAAGGCAGTATCCGGTGAACATTACCGGCGGGAACGAATTCGGCCAGCTTCTTGTCGAGGAAGTCCGTATGCCGTCCGTCACGATACCGGGATATTATATGCTCAAGGCGGAAATCCGTAACGGGAAGGGCATAGCGGGAGCATCTGGTTTTGATGATATTTTCGTCGTGGATTACATGAACGGCCCCGGCATAAAGGGGACTGCCGCGGTTATCGATACCACCGGGACGATCAATGCATTTCTCAAGGCATCGCGCGGCATAACGCTGCCCGAATTCGATCCTGAAGCTCCCGATGTCGATTGTATCATCGTCGGCCCTCACGATTTCAGGAAGATAAACAGTCTCGGCAGGGAACGTGTGAGAGGCCCGAATCCCATCATGACCATGGTAGCGCGGGGAGCGACGCTCATCATTCTCGACCAGGCAGACCGGTGGGCGGAACAGCGTGACAGCATCCATTCCTACCAGGCTCTCCAGTATTTCGGGAGTGAACATTTCGGTAAACACGGTCATTTTATCGCCGGAAAGAGCCCTCTCCTTGACGGGCTGCCGAAAGGACAGGCCCTGAACTGGGAATGCCAGGTTTTCTATAGAGGCGATGTATGGGGACTCAACCTCGACCGGGCCGGCATGGGAACTGTCATTGCCCTTGCTGCATCGAATCGTAAGGAGATTCTCACCGCGCTTGCACGGATACCGTTCGGCAACGGGCAGATTATTATCAGCACGCTTAATATCGTGCCCGAACTGAAGTCAGTCAAACCCCAGTCGGCGGTCGCAAGGAAACTCTTTCTGAATATGCTTGAATATAGCCGTTGATGTTTGTTTTTGTTCGATATATATTCAAGGAAGGTGTGGTTTTGGTGATAAGCTCCGGTATATTATTTTTTCCGGTTATCCAGTTTGATAAGCATAAAAACTTTTAAATAAGAATCGATAATTTTTTCCGATAATATATGATCCCCCTGCCTGTGGCATCCCCCCTTGTTAAGGTGGGAGCAGCTTGGGGGGGCACTTTCATCCCCCTTTGTTTTATAAGGGGGATACGGCGAAGCCGAGGGGGATTAATGATGTTAGCTGATTTAACCGGATAACCGGATTATTTTTCATAATAATTGGTATAAAACGATCGACTTCAACAACCTGAAAAATCACATAACAAGCTACAAAACCAGAAAGGATGGAATCTGAAACATGAACAAATCGGTTCGCGTTATGGTCTTCTCAATCGGTTTCTTTGTACTTGCGAGTGCCGCGCTCGTTTCCGCGGCGCCGGGACGGTGGGAAAAGGAAATCTCCGGTAAGGGATGGCGTCTCTGGCTGGACAGAAAAGCGGAATGGATGAACGACACCATTTACCTGCCACCGGTGAATGTCGGCTCCCTGCCGGTCAATCCCCCGACATGCGGCTGGGATAAATTGAACTCGATCGGTAAATCCGTGTCTGTACCCGGTACGGTCGAAGAATATTACTGGGACGCCAACGGGAATCCGGTCGGTGAAGCTGGCGACTATCGCGGCGTATCCTGGTGGAGCACATCTTTTACGCTCGAACCCGGGCTCAAGGGGAAACGGATAGTATTGAAGTTCAAATCGGCAGTGCTGCGCGCCGAAGTGTTCGTCAACCGAAAACTCGTAGGCTACGATGTCATCGGCAACTCCCCCTTTGATGTGGACATAACCGGGGCTGTCCGGTTCGACGGCGAGAACAGCCTTGATATCCGTATTACCGATCCGGTCGGTAACTTCGACTGGAACAACAATCGTAAGTACCCCTGGGGAAAAAACTGGGTACCGGCGTATCACGGTTTCGGTGGTATTACCGGCACGGTTACCGTTCTTGCGACCGATGCGGTCCGGATCGATGACCTCTACATTCAGAACAAGCCGAAATACACGGAAGTCGAGACCTTTGTGACCCTCGGAAACTCTTCCGGCTCCACCCAGAACGGCGAGCTTTCGCTCCTGATTCACGAATGGAATAATCCCTCGAATGTCCTCTGGAAAAAGACCGTGCCCGCAGTCGTCCCGCCCGAAGGAACCGTCCTGTCGGTGTATGTCAAGGCCCCCAAGGCGCAGACATGGAATCTGAGGGACCCGCACCTTTATGTGGCGAAGGCTGTTTTCACGAGCAAGGACAAGCGCTTCGAGGATTCCGAAACGAAACGGTTCGGTTTCCGCTACTTCGAAATAAAGAAAACGAACGGCGACGAGCGGTTCTACCTCAACGGGAAACGTGTCTTCATTCTTTCCCCGATGTGCCGCGGATTCTGGCCGAAAAACGGCATGTTCCCGACACCCGAGATGCTCAAGCGCAACATGGAGCTCCTTCAGACCATGGGATTCACCATGTTCCTCATGAACCAGGCAATCGGCCGTGAGGAAGGCATCCTCGCCTGCGATGAGGTCGGCATTGTATCGTACGAGGAAATCGGCGGGTACCGGTGCGACGATACTCCGGACAAGCAGGCCGAGGACTGGCGTCGTGAAAAACTCCGCAGAATGGTCATGAGAGACCGCTCCTATCCTTCGCTCATCATCTATGTCATGAAATGCGAAACCGCGACACCGCCGAGCGAGGACGACAAGAACAACATGATGCTCATGCACAAGCTCGATCCTGTCCGCATCGCCACTTACAACAGCGACTGCAACAGGAACATCCCCGAAACGACACGGCTGCCGGAAGACCCGTTCAAGATGCATATGCGGCCATTCGACGATACCTTCCATTATTACGGCTGGTGGAACCACCACCACTGGAATCCCATTGCCGGCTATCTCGACGAGTATTACAACAATCCGCGGTTCTTTCTCCGCAGCTCGATTCTCTACGGCGACTCGGCATCGGTTCTCGATCCGGATGAAATCATCTATCTCGGCGAGGAAGGCGATTTCGACAACACCGTCCGTCTCCAGAAAATCAAGGAGGAACTCGACCGCACCGGAACGAGCGGCTGGCGCGAGAAGGAGTATCTCGACTGGTTCGACTCGTTCAATACGTTCCTCAACAGGAGCGGATACCGGAAAGTATTCCCCACGGTCGATGATTTCACCATGGCGCTCGGGGTGAATACGTATTACTTCCACGGCCGTATCATCGAAAACTGCCGCGCGGGGAATATCATCGACGGTTACAATATCAACTCATGGGCAGCCGGTGGAGACCGCACCGATATAGTCGACATGTACCGGAATCCAACCGCTGACCCGAAAATCTTTTCCCATTACACACAACCGCTCTATGTCGCGGTTAAAATCCGTGACAAGGTGCTCCCCCTCGGCAGCACGGCGGTCGCCGACCTGTTCATCATCAACGAGCTCGACCTCAAGGGAAATCACACGCTCGAAGTCGATCTTGTCGATCCTGACGGCCAGTCGGTGTTCAAAAATTCGTATGCGGTCAAAATCAAGGGCGGCGACGATTACGGGCAATTGCTCGTTGAAGGCGTACAGCTTCCCGCTCTTAAAAAGCCCGGTCATTACAATCTTAACGCACGGATTCTGGATAAAACGGCTATAAAGGCAACCGGTTACGACGACATCTTTATCATCGATTACCTGTCGGGGCCCGGCATAAAAGGGAGAGGTGCCGTCGTCGACACATCGGGAACCATCAACGCGTTCCTCAAAAAAACGAGAGGTATCACGCTTCCCGAATTTAAACCCTCAGGACCGGGAGACCAGTACGATTTCATTATCATCGGGCCTTCCGCTCCCCCAAGAGGAAGGCGCGGCCAGAGCGACGAAATTCTGGATCAGGTACGGAACGGGGCGACGCTTTTCGTATTCGAAAACGCCGACTCATGGGCGCAGTCGCTCAACAGCAGGGCGATCAATTATTATTCGAGTAGCCGCCTGAGACACGCACGGTTTTTCGTCGGGGACAGCAAATTCCTCGCGGGTCTTCCCAAAGCACAGGCTATGAACTGGGAATACCAGATATTTTACGCGACGGAATCCCAGACCGGGCTTCTTATCGATCCTCTCGGAACAGACCTGATCGTAGGGGTAACGCTCAACTCACGAAAAGATATAATGAGTGCGCTGACCCGGATTCCGTTCGTCAATGGCGAGATATTCCTGAGCACTCTGCCTTTTATGACCAGTCTCGATTCCGAAAAACCGCAGGCTGCGGCAGCGAAAAAACTGTTCCTCAACCTTCTGGAATATTCCGGTCGTCAGTGAGGAATGGCAGGCATTGATCCATAAATCGTCAAGGCGATTGACGGTTTTTTGACAAACAGTCCTCCAAACCCGTACCATGGCGAAAAACAGTATCGGGCTGTCGGAGGACTGTTTGTTTAGTATATGAGGTAAAATTAAATAGCAGATATGGTTTTCGAGAATTTAATGAGGTACTCCAATTACACAAATCGGCATTTTTCACCACAGGGAGGAGTTATGAAAAGGTATGGTATGATTGCATCAATATGTGTAACACTCGGCGTTTCATGCATTCTTTATGGATGCGGAAACGACGAGGTCACTGTGCGTAAAATCGCTCATGAAGAGGCGGTAAAGGCGATTGAAGAATATAAATCGGGCTTTGCGCCAGAAAAATTCGGTTTCGGAGTCGCATGGGAAAAGGAATTTTCCTTCGCCCAAGGCAACAAGGTCGGCAACATGATTTTTCTGGCGGGACAGCTTTCCCACGATACGGAGCTTGACGCCAACGGTATGCCGGTAAAAGACCTCATGACCGGCAAAAACTTCGAGGAACAGCTCCGTCAGACGCTTGAAAACATGAAAAAGGTGCTCGCACACTACGGCGCGACCATGGACGATGTGGTGTTTCTCCAGCATTTTGTCGACACCGATGCGGGTGGAAACAAGGCAGGCAACTACGAGCCAGTTCTCGCGCGGCTCATTCAGGAGTACTTCCCGAAGGGCCTTCAGGGCATGACCTGTGTCGAGGTATCGAATCTCTATGGCTCGCAGCAGCTCATCGAATCCAATGCCATTGCGGTCATACATAAGTGATCCCGACGGCGGGTTCTGGCCGGCTTTTTTTTAACTGTTTTACTATCGTTATACACCCGGAGACGGCATATGAAACGGATCATGATATGGTTACTGGTTGTTTGTGCGGCGACGGTCTCACGAGCCGGAAGCGAAGACACCCAGCGTGCGCCTTCGTTCGACGAGTTTTCCGACTGGAATCACCGTCACCCCGGCGAGGATGTCAATGTCGACCTGTATAAACGCTCCTGGCGGGATTCGGATATTCACGCCGGTCATGGGGGATTTATCGAGCAGGAAGTCCTCTTCCCCGGCGATCCGCTCGATCCCCCGCGCCCGGGAGCAGTGCTCAAATACATCAAAGCTTACAACCACGGCTCCCTCCATGCGGGATGTGCGACGAAGGAAACGGTCCACGAAAACGAGCAGGTCTTATTTTATGTCCTGAAAGGTAACGGCATTGTCGAAGCGGGCGGCAAAAATGCCGAGGTACGGGAGGGATCGGGGATTTTTATTCCAGCACGGCTGAAGTACCGTTTTGTCAACACGGAGGACAAACCGCTCGATGCGCTCATCATCGTGGAGGATATCCCCGCCGGTTTTGTACCCCAGCGGGAAATGGTTGTCGGAAATTACCACGACAGTCAGCCGGTTATCGGCTGGCACTGGTCGCACATCGACCGCGAGGTGATCAGAGGGGCGAAATTCGCCAATCCCATAAGCATGTGCGTCACAACCATCAACGGTCTCGATATGGCGCAGCCCCATGTTGTCCACGAAGGCGCCGAATGCGTGTGGTACATGCTCGAAGGCGACAGCCTCCTCATGTTCGGAAATGTCCTCCGCGTCCTCAGCGAGGGCGAGGCATTCCTCATTCCTCCGAACGGCAAGGTTCCGACCTCCACCATCAATCACACGAAGGAACCGGTAAAGCTCCTCTATTTCGGCAACCGTCACGACGAAAAGCGGTAAGTGAATCGGATGGTCTTTATTTCATCCTCACCCTGCTCTCCAACAAGCAGCAGAGGGGTAAAAATATAAAAAGGGCGGTTGAAAAGATTCTTTCTCGCCGCCCTCATAATGATTACCTATAATCCGTATTTTCAGCGCATACCGGTGATAAACTCCCATCAAAGCATCATCGTGCTTTCTCTTCGACAAGCTTCCGGATGCCCGGACAATCGATAGTATTCACGTCCCCGGGATACTCATAGGGAAGCAGCCACCAGTCCTCGGTGTACGAGGCGCTTTTACCCGGCTTGATAGTCTCCCGCGGCCCCATGGGTTCAAGCTCGCACATCATGTCCTTGTAATACCAGATAACGATTGTCGTCGCCGCCATATCGCTGTATACCCTGTCGGGGTACATGGGAAATTTCTTCACAAAGAGAAGATTATGACGGGTTATGTATGCGAACCATTCGTCATACGAATCGAGCGCCAGCTGCGGCTCCTTTGGGGGACCAGAAACGACCAGAAAACCGTCCTTTACGGTTATGTTCGGCTGATCTCCGGGATAGTAATTCATAAAGGATTCCGGCTCGAACGTAATGTATTTTTTCGGGAAACGGCTGTCGGTATTGAGCGGGACGATGAAAATACCGTTGCCTTCGGCAAATGTCCGTCCCCAGTGATAATACTGTTTTACCGTATTGCTGATATTTTTTATTGTCTGTGTGCATTTCAGATGTGAAGAATTTTTGTCGAGCTTAAAATCACGGATAAGCTGGACACCGGTCGCTTTATCCTCGACACTTGTCAACCGCGCACTCCGCGGCCCGGTAATCTCGGCTTTCCACGAGCCCAGCCAGAGATCGTTATGTCTCGGGATTGTCATTTCGGGGCCGATATCGAACCGTCCACCGCAGGGATCGATTCCGCGCTGTCCCGGTTTGTATGTCCATCCGTCATGTCTTGGATCGTTATATATCGCATTCTGTCCGTTCAGCGTGTATTCAAGAACCCTCCCGCCGCAATTCGGTTCGAGAACAACGGTTGTAGAAGCATTGCTGAGCTGAATACATTTCGAATAGCCATGACTGTCGACCCATGCGGTTCCTTCAGGTGTATTCTGTGAAAAAACCTGGCTGCACAGAAAAACCATAAGTACGGGAGTAAAAAACACCCAGGCGTACTTTTCGAGCATCGGCGAACATCCTTATGTATGTGGTTTTTTTAAATTTTCGTGGGTGAGATATTGTCTGAAACGGAGTGAAAACATTTCAATTCCGGATAAGGGAAAGCAGGTTCAGATGTACATGTCCGATATTAATCAAGGCCCGGCCATAAAGGAAAACCGGGCCCTGAATAATAGTATGCCACACAAAGATGATGCGGAAATTACTTGAGCAGCGTCATCTTCATGGTTTTCGAAAATTCACCGGTCTTCACCGTATAGAAGTAGATACCGGCGGAGAATCCGGAAGCATCCCATGTCAGCGAATGGCTGCCCGTACCCATAAACTCATTGGCAATCGTATCGACCTTCTGTCCGGCGGCGTTGAATACATCAACAGTGACATTGCCGGCCTGGGCAAGTGAGAAGGAGATTGTCGTTGTCGGGTTGAACGGGTTCGGCGAATTCTGCTTAACAGCAAAAGCGGCAGGAGCGGATTCTTCCACCGCGACAGGGGCATTGGAGATGATACCCTTGAAGGAATCACAAGCCTCATAGAAGGTACCATATTCCGCAGTATCTTTGTCTTCGCTGCCGACATTGTTGTCGCAGTAGAATCCGTCATATGCGGAACCAACCGTCAAGAACCGGATATTTCCTCTATCAGTTTTGTTTGCCGCAGCTTCATCGGCAAACGGAAGATAGCCGAGTCCGTCCCCGTCGGGAGCCATCAGACCGAACGATACAGCGCCCATGTCATAGCACGGGAAGCAGACAAAACCGTTTTTGTCGGCGGAAATCTGGTACATGAATGGATTGGAGTTATAATCGTTGCAGACCCACGGTATATTGGCATCGGCGAGGAAATTCAGGTCGCCGGTGTAATCGCCGTTACCGTTCATCCACCGCATATACTCTTCTTCATCTTCATACCCTGCATTAGGATCGATAACTTCTTTCCAGCAGGAGCTATGGGAACCGAGGTACAACAGATTATTCTTCCAGTCCATACGGTTCGGGCCGGCAGACTGCTGTCCGCCCTTCTCGCCGCTTTCGATGCTGATCCACCACTCGGAGAGATCGATCCTGAACTGCTCGGTACCATCTTCCATATCCGCAAAAACGAGCTCAGCCACGGTTGAAACGCCCTGGTGGTCAGTATTGGTGGCGACCATCAGACCCTGTCCGGCATATTCAAACGACTGCATTCTCACCCACCAGCCGGGACCGGTGTTGATACTGAAGATAAACTCACCGTTATTTCCCCACTTGGTGTCCAGAATAGATTCGCCGTTTGGCACATAGGCAAGCTTCCTGATGCGCCCGAACAGGTTGTCGTCGGTTGTGAAAATGAAGAAGTCGTCCTTGTTATAGATCGAAGGGACATCTTTGCAGATGTCATAATATGCCCAGTAAGACGTGGTTTCAAGAAGCGTCTTATCCATGGGATCGCCGCCGATTTCCCATCTGTAACGAGTCACCAGCGTATGCTCGCTGCCGCTGGTACTCCATTCATCCGGAGCGCCGTGGATAACCGGCTTGACCAGCTGCTCACCCGTAACCCAGTTATGGGTGACGATACGGTCATTTTTCCACGCTGCCGCATCGATAGAGTTGGTCACCAGTTTCCGTGCGCTGAATGAATCATATCCCCACAGATAATAGGTATATTCCCCGGCGGGGACTATCTTTCCGTCCTGATCTTTTCCATTCCAGGTTATCGTGTTTGCACCGATATCCATTCCTTTGAGTGGCGATACGTAGACGGAGGTATCAATTTTGTTGACCCGGTGCCAGCCGAGATATCCGTTGCGAACCATATTGATATTGGCGGCCTGATCCTTCGTATGAACGAGAAGCATGACACTCCCTTTTGTTCCGGAAAGAGTAATGGGAATATCAATCGGCTTACCGTCAAAATTATAATTGATCACTGCCGGACCGGTTACGGTCATAACCGTAGGCGAAAAATTTGCAGCAAATACTGTTGCAGTTAAAAGTGCAAGTAGTACAGCAAGTCCAAAACTTCTTTTCATTTCCCCCCCCTTTTCAAGGGATACAAATAAAACGTTTGTCCTTTTCAAACAACTCTGTAACTCATTTATTCACTTCATTTTTTCTTATGTTTTCATCCCCCCTTTAACATTCAGTTAATTGTGTCGATAATCCCTCAAATGGTGAAAAAATACTCATAATAAATTATAAAATTATGAGGGAAAAATAATAAAATAATAACATAAGTGAAATATATGTTATATAAGTATATGTCCACTTATAAGATTAAATATAAAGATTAATAATCAATACGCAATAAAAAAATCTTAAGATGATATTTCTGTCAGGAACTTTTTTCCAATAAACCGTAATACTTCTAATATACTTCCTCCGAAGGCAGCAGTAAAATCCATGGGTTACAGGTATTGCCCCCTTCGGGTGAAAAATGACCGCCATGACAGTCGGGTATGATAGTTTTAAGGATAGATCGCTTATGTAATCCTTATAGAATCTACATAAATCAGCAAAGACAGATGAACGAACACTAAATATAATCCAATTAACTTTCAGTTGATTCGTACTGCTTCCTTCATCACGGGCAGTTAACCTCTCTGGGGTAGAACTGGCTGCCCGAAAAACCGAGTTCCTTCATGCTCTCGATGATACCCTCGATAAAATCCGAGTCAGTAACAATCATAACATTAATATTTATTACTATATATATCTTAAATGCATTACAGGCCCACCTCTATTTATCTTTTTAATGGTCTCTGAAATATAGGATTCCTGTTAATAATCCTTAAAAATGATTTATACAATGAAACCTTTGAAATAATTATAAGTAACATGCCCGAATGTCTGATATAATGCTTTTCTTCCCTCTCCTGTTTACGGGAGAGGGACCGAGGGTGAGGGTAATAATTCTATGAAATACAGTATATTGCCCTCATCCATAACCCTTCTGACATGCAAGAGATATAGGAAACTAATAATCAATATGAGTATGTTCTTTTTCATTATTTCAAAGGTTTATACAATACTATTAATAATTGGGAAAAATTGTGTAATCAATTTGTAAAAAACTATCAAAACATTGATAATTTTTATAAAATTTTTCAAAATCTTTTCAGACTGATACTCCACGATGCTTCTAAAAAAGAACGCATTCGTTTTGGTTATGTTTCTCCCGGTCGATTCCTTAAAACAAGTGTTCTGGCGGTGATATCCCGTACCAGGACAATTCTCCACCATTCACCGGATCAATTCAGGTCATCGTCGTCATCATCATACCGGGAACGGTGGTTAATGGGCCTTGGCATTTCCGAGTTTTCGCCGCGAATCGATTTCCAGATGATTTCGTTCAGCCGTATCTCGGGAGTGGCATCCTCACGGCTGAAGTCCATGGCGAGGCTTTCCTCCGCCCCGTACGCCATGGGTGAATTGACCTCGTCGAGCAGCACCCGTGGACGGAGAGTCGTATAGGGCGTAAGATCGGGTTTATCGGTAAAGCACCCCACCATGGGAAACGCCGCGGCGTCATACTGGCTCATGGGCTGCAGACCGAGTATAAGTTCCATGGTGCGGAGCATGCTTGCGGTATCGTACATGGTGTTGTCGACAGAACCCCGCCTGATGTAAGGACTGATGGCCAGAGCTATCGTACGATGGGCGTCCACATGATCGGGACCGTTCTGCGCATCGTCCTCGATGACAAAGATGGCCGTTTCCTTCCAGAACCTGCTGTGACTGACAGCTTCGACAATCTGTCCGAGGGCAAGATCGTTGTCGGCGACCATTGCCCGTGGAGAGCGCGTCCCAGGACGAGTACCATCGGTGTGATCGTTGGGAAGCCGTAGAATGATAAAATTGGGCAACGCTCCCTTCTGTTCGAATTCGTTCAATTCGCGAATGAATTCTGCGGCGCGCAGAGTATCGGGATATGACAAATCCCATGTTTTAAACAACGGATCGAAATGTCCGACAAGGGCCGAGTGCTGTGCAACAGCCGAATCGCCCCTTGCAGCAATAAATTCACCATAACTCCTGTAGCTCAATCCGTTACGGCCGACCGCTTCCCAGATATATCCGTTTGTCGGGTACGCGATTTCGAACGCTCCTTCCGAAGGGTATGGCAAACCCCTGCCGGAATAGGCTGCGGGCCACGACTTTTCGACAAAATCGGTCGCAATGGCGGCTGTACTCCATTCATGACCGTCAGCGCTGACCTCCGCATCGACATAGAAATTATCGAGCAGCACAAACTGTTCCGCAAGAGCGTGATGGTTGGGTGTTACATCCTCGCCGAACAGGCAGATTGTGGAATCGCCGTTCCCGCGGGCAATATCACCGAATACCTGGTCGTATGTCCGGTTTTCCTTGATGATATAGATGACATGTTTTATGAGGGAAGGTTCGCCGACCCGCCTCGGAATGGGCTGCGGCTTGACATTACGCTCTTTTTCCATGAGTTTGCGGGCGGCTTCGTTGAATCCGTTGTTCTTCTCGACCTGACGGGTATACCGGGCCAGTTGACGGCCTTCGGGGACTGGAATAACCGATACGGTGCCATTGAACAGAGCGCCGATATATTCGGTCTGACTGTCACCTCTCTTGTAGGGATTCGGACCTTTGGGATTGGGTTTTGAAGTCAGTCCTTTGGCATTGGCGACATACAGTTTTTTACCGTCATGGCTCATCATAAGGGCTGTCGGATACCACCCGACTGGAATGAGCCCTTTGACAACACTCTTTCCCCGTTTTGAAACATCGACGACCGCAACATCGTTATTGGTGGCATGTGCCACATAGAGCGTCGTACCGTCCGGTGAAAGCGCAAGGGCATTGGGCGTACTGCCGAAAGGCGCGTTCGGATACGGGTGAAGACCGATGGTCTCGATGACCTCGTCTTTTGCGGTATCGACGACACAGACCTCGTCAGTGTTTGCGCAGGCGACATACAGGAGAGATTCATCAGGCGAGAGAATCATGGCGTTGGGATGATCGCCGACCGCGATCTCGGCCACAAGTTCGCCCGTGAGCGTGCTGCGGGCGCTCAGGCGTTTTCCCCCCCAGAGACTCACATAGACTTTCTGCCGCGAATGGGCAATTTTAACACCATACGGGAAAGGCCCGACCTTGATCCGTTTTTTCACCTGTCTCTGTGCAACCGAGACAACAGAGAATGAGCTGTCACGGTTCTCCGCAACAAACATGAGCGCATTATCCCTCGTAACAGCAAGACCGGCCGGAAACATTTTCGGCGGCGCAAGGGAATCCCTGAGGGAGA
>JAJFUH010000005.1 GCA_021372535.1 bacterium | reverse complement strand
TGAATTTTTGAATTGATTGATGATAATCCTCCATCTATCACGATTTTTTTCGCGAGAGCGCCGTTTCGGGGATATGCTCGATATTCCCGCCGGGGGTTCTGTAAAGGACATCGAAAGCAATGCCGCCCCCGGAATTATAGTAGGTCGCCCTTATGGGATACGTACCTGCTTTGAGCGCCGCGAAACCGCAGCGTTCCTGCACCGGATGACTGCCTCCGTTGTCGATTACCTCGGTCGATCCGATAAAGAGCTTCGAGCCGTCATCAGACCGTGACAGAAAGGTATAGACACCGTCCCGGGGAACGGTGATGAATCCCTCGAAACCAGCGCCGAATACCTCCCAGTCCGCATGTTCGGGGAGCACAAAACCGGACGTTGAATCGATGCGGTCGGCTTTCATCTTCGAAAAATCCGGCTCCCCGGTCCAGCCCGCCTTGTAGTACCGTCGTGTCAGTCCCGGTTCGGTCGCGCCCTGTTTGACCGGGTTGATCAGGATGAGAGATTGAGGTTTGAGCGATGCTTCAAGCCCGGCGCGGAACTGTGCTGTGGTCAGTCCCGGTTCGTTGAGCATGATCACCCCGGCATCGTCGGCTGTCCGGCAGAAGCGGTCGACGCGCTCCATAAACGCGGGATTGACAGCCACCGCGAGACGATCCTGGTCGATGACATATGCCGAGCGGTTCTGCTCATGGGCGATAATGGCGTAGTCCACGCTGAGACGGTCGATTTTTACACGCCTGAGCACATCGGGCTTTCCCGAAACCGCGGCTTCAGCCTCATTCCAGAGCGAATCGGCGCGGGCGAGAATCTCGTCGGTGAGGTAGTCCGCCCATGGTCCCTCGCTTATACCGACATGGATATTGTCGCGCTCGACTTTGTCGTGGAGCATATCGATATAGACACGGATCGGGTTCGCGGCCTCGCTGTACACGCCATCGAGGAATTCGTTGATGGCGGTGTTTTCGTCGTATGAGGGATTCCAGAGGAGCTTGGCGTTGAGATATCCGCTCAGGGCCGACAGTTCGCCGTGCGGCGTCGTATAGACATCCTGCTGGAAAATTCCCTTGACATTGTTCTCGACGAAAAACCGTATGTTGTCGTTACGAACTCTGAGGTTGGGAAACGGGACAAAGTAATGGGAAAACGACGTGCAGTAATTCCATATCCAGAGGCGGTCGCAAATCTTCGACCACTCCCGGAGATCGTTGGCAAAATCCCTGTTCTGCGGGCTGTCGCATGTTTTGAGCGGATGGGAGAAACAGCATTCGATGGTGCAGAGCCTGACGATCACATTGGGACGGGGGCGCATGGTTTTCGGCGCCTTGCGGGTCCACTGGTAGGCGAGGGTTTCGATTGCCTTGCCGGAGTAACGCTTTTCGACCTCTTCGGCGACACGGTTCACCATCTGAAGCACGGGAGCTATCTGTGAGCCCTCCTGCCGCGCGAGAGCCTGGCACTTCTCGCACTCGCAGTAATTGAAGCAGTCGTTCTGGGAGACGGAGAGTACCTCGGCCTGCGGGTTGTCATGGAATGCTTTCATAACGCCTTCCGTAACGATTGCAACGACTTCATCGTTGGTGCAGCAGAGCTGGCTGTAATCAGCGGTACGTTTCCCGCCGACGAGTGAATAGTATTCGGGATGCTGTTTGAAGTATTTCTCCGGGGGAACGAGGATATTGAAGGTGTGAACGAACATACCCGGCGCCCATTGAACCTGACCGCCGTGACGGTCTTCGAGGGTGCCGTTGCAGTTCCTGTTCATGCGGTTGCGGGCTGCCCAGTTGCCGTCGCGGGCCTCGTACACGAACGGTTCGCGGTATTCGAGCGCCGGAATGACGGTTTCATCGAGGATCGGCAGTACGAGACGGTCATAATGAGGGATACGGCTCACTTCGGAAGTAAACCACCTGCAGCCCAGGTGATCCTCGAGAAGACCATACACACCGTACATGTTTCCCCTGAGCTCGCCGCCGGCGATAACGAGATGCTTTCCGACAGTCCTGATTATATAGCCCTCTTTCCCGAGCTTGTCAAAATCGATTTCGACACCGAGCTGCCTGAGATGGTCGCTGTTCCCGAGAATAATTTCATGGCCGGTCATGGGTTCAAGATCCGATACGATGAGCATGTCGGCGCCGGTCATCTCTTTCATGAACTTTTTCAGCTCTCCGGCGGCATTTATGGTTGAAAATGACGGTTTCGCGGCGGTAACGATACGGTATTTCGTCGTGCCGTTCCGGGCAAGCTCCAGCCCGGAGCCGCTCCCGCATCCGTTCAGAACAAAACCGGTGAGAATTACGATGACCAGTGCAGAGACTCTCTTCATGAGACACCTCCATATGGATGGTGGTATTCATTGTTTCGCGTGAAAAAGCGCCGATTCGGGGATATGCTGTTTTTCGATGCCCGGGCCGCGATAGAATACGTAGAGCGCGGTTATCTTCCCTCTCGTAAAATACGATAACTTTACAGGGTGCATACCCGCTTTCAGCGCGATAAATCCCATACGTTCGAGAACAGCATGGTTTCCGCCGTTGTCCACCACCGTAGTCGGGCCGATAACCAGTTTCGAGCCGTCGGCTGAACGGGTGTAAAAGGTGTAAACACCATCCCTCGGCACAGAAATAAATCCCTCGAATATCAGACCGAACGATTCTTCTTCCCCGTGTTCCGGGAGCTGAAACCGGTCGACCGTCCCGATGCTGTCATGCCTGAGCGATCCGAACCGCGGGATTCCTTCCCATGGTCCCCGGTACAGACGGCGGATGAGACCGGGCAGGAGATTTTTAACCATAACAGGATTTGTCAGGGTCAGCGACCGTGGTTTTACCAGACTGTCCAGATCGGCACGGTATTCATCCACCGTATAACCATATTCCCTGAGCCTGAGCACGCCCGCCCGCTGTGCGGTGCTGCAGAAACGGCCGACACGGTCGGTGAACGCCGGATTGACGGTGAGCCTGAGTTCCTTCTGGTCGACGATAAGGGCATCGCCGCGGGTTCTGTCACGGGATATGATGGCGTAATCCACGCTCAGCCGGGCAGTCTTTACCCGTTCGAGCACTTCGGGGCAGTCCGCGACTGCCGCTTCAGCCTGTTCCCAGAGCGAATCCGCCCGTGCAAGGATATCGTCGGTCAGGTAGTCGGCGTCGGGCCCCTGCCAGATTCCCATATGGATGTTATCATATTCGACCTTGTCGTGGATCATGTCGATGTATGCGCGGATGGGCGCCGCCGCACGGCCGTAGACACCCTCGAGAAATTCATCGATCGCCGTATTCTCGTCGTAAGAAGGATTCCACAGGAGCTTGGCGTTGAGGTATCCGCTCAGCCCGGAGAACTCGCCGTTCGGTGTGGTGTACACATCCTGCTCGAACACCGCCTTGACATCGTTCCTGACAAAAAGGCGAATGTTGTCGTCCCGCACGCGGAGATTAGGATACGGAGTAAAGTAGTGCCTGAACGAGGTGACATAGTCCCATATCCAGATACGGTCGGTAACCTGCGACCATGCCCTGAGATCGCTGACAAAATCCCTGTTCTCCTGGCTGGAGCACGTTTCGAGGGGATGGGAGAAACAGCATTCGATGGTGCAGAGCCTGATGACCACATTATGGCGGGGACGGATGGTTTTCGGCGGTTTGCGGGTCCACTGGTATGCGAGGGTCTCGATCACTTTGTCCGGGAATTCCTTTTCGACCGCTTCGGCGACGCGGTTCACCATGAGGAGGACGGGGGCGATATCCGAACCTTCGCTCTCGGCGAGGGCGCGGCATTTTCTGCATTCGCAGTGGTTGTCCCAGTCGTTCTGGGAAATGGACAGGACATGAGCCTGAGGATTTTCGCGGAAAGCCTCGAGCACCTCCTCAGTAACGATTTTTACAACATCGTCGTTGGTACAGCAAAGCTGGCTGTGGCTTCCGAGCCGTCTGCCTTTGACGAGCGAGTAATATTCCGGGTGTTCCCGGAAATACTTCGCGTGGGGGACAAGAGTTTCGAAGGTATGAACGAACATCCCGGGAACCCACTCGATCCTGCCGCCGTGACGGGCTTCGAGGCCGCCGTCCTTGCTATTGCGGTTCATGCGGTTCCGCGCCGCCCAGTTGCCGTCGAACGCCTCCCACACATAAGGTTCACGGTATTCGAGCGGTGGAACAACCGTCTCGTCGAGCGCCGGAACAACGAGCCGCTCGGACCGGGGAATACGGCTCACTTCGGCGGTAAACCAGCGGCATCCGAGGTGATCTTCCAGAAGCCCATACACACCGTACATGGTTCCCCGCTGTGCGCCGCCGGCGATGATGAGATGTCTCCCGGCAGTTCTGATGACATATCCCTCGTCGCCTAATTTCGCAAAGTCGACAGTGAGATCGAGCGCCCTGAGATGAGCGTTGTCGCCGAGCATGATTTCGCGGGAGGTCAGCGGTAACCGGTCGGAATAAATCGGAATGACCGCGTCGGTCATGCGAAAGAGAAACATCTGGAGCTCGAGCGCCCCGTGCACCGTCGAGGGCGATGCGCCATCGGCGATGATTATACGGTATTTCGAGGCGTTGTTTCGGGTGATTTCAAGACCCTGCTTTTCACCAAAAAAGCCGCAGTTGCCGCTGCAGCACAGAATCCCGATAAAAACAATCCATTTCAGTGTTTTCACAAAATATCCTGCATCATCACTATTAATTTACAAATACTGAAAATGTTTAGTGTGACCGCGAATACCGTCACCCTGAACTTGTTTCAGGGTACGTATTTCTCACGTATTGAAAAAGCCAAAGCCGGTCACTGCATGTTCCTGATCCGTACCTCAATATCCTTCTCGCCCTTGAGCAGTTCCGTGAGTTTTAACGTGTCTGTTTCCCCGAAGTGGTAGGGGTAGAGGACTTTCGGCCTGAACGCCCTGGCGGCGTCGGCAACCATCTCCGGCGTCATGGTATAGGGGAGATTCATGGGAAGAAACGCGATGTCGATGTTCCTGAGGGCTTTCATTTCCGGCGTGTTTTCCGTATCTGCCGCAACATAGACCCGCTTGTCGCCGAACGTGACGATGTACCCGTTCCCGACGCCCTTCGGATGGAATGGGCTGCCGTTGTCACGCTTGTTGACGATGTTGTATGCCGGAATGGCGGTGATTTTAAGGCCGGAAACGGTTTTCGTATCGCCGTTTTTCATGACTTCACCGCCCTTGATCTGCTTTGCGCAGGCTTCGGTGCAGATGATTTTCGTGCTTTCCTTACTGGCTGCGGCGATTGCCGACAGGTCGAGGTGGTCGCCGTGCTCGTGGGTCACGAGGATTATGTCGGCCTTCGGGAGCTTCGAGTAATCGGCGAGCTTACTCCACGGATCGACATGGATGATTTTCCCGCCGAAAGAGAACATGAGTGTGCCGTGCCCGATGAATGTGATGGTCAGGTCACCCCCCGATGTCGTGAAAGTGTCCGTCTCGAAGGTCTTCTGAGCAAAAGCCGCTCCATAGACGAAGAGAAACATCATCAATGATAGATAAAATCCGAATTTCATGATATCCCCCCTTTTTTGCCGGGTTCTCGATGAACAATGATTCTTTTCACGTGAATCTAACGTATTTATAGATATTTCAACAAGATACTGTCCCCATGATGCGATGATGCAAGACTGTGCTATCCGGTGTATTATCCTTTTGCAGCCCGGATTCATCTTACCACGCTTACCCGGCCTTCTCCGGGAGGCAGCGTCAGTCTGACTGCGCCGCGGCTACTGTCATAATATAACGGTTTCACCTGTTCTCCGTTAACGGTCACCATCCAGGGTTTTGCATCAACCCCGAGGAAGACAGTACATCCGTGAGCCAGACAGTATGTCATTCCTTCCGGTGAAACCTCGCAGGTGATCGGCTCCTCTGACTCCACGAGCAGGCGTCCATCACGTTCGAGCAGGGTACAGAGCGCGGCGAATACCACCCCGCCGCTCCATGTCAGCGCCAGAGCATCTGTGGAAAAACCGCCGCCCGTATACCGCCGCCCGGGGCGTGTCGAGAACAGAAACGGTTTTTCTCCCGCAGCGCCCGTACAACAGCCATCGCCCTTATGAATGGTGAAATCCGGCGATGCCCCTTCCGCCGTTGTGGTCAGAATATTAGCCATGATGAGTGGGGCTCCTTCGGTTCGGGCGGTTACGGTGAGCATGCCTTCCTTTTTCAGCGGCTTTTCTTCACGGAGTGTATAGAGGTAATGGGGTGTCTCGACCGCGGCAACGTGAACATGTTCCGGGTGCATATGCCCGATATGGAGAACGCTGCCGTCTTTAGCGATTGCGGACATTGTTTCGCCGGGATGAATCTCCTCAAGCCTTCGTGTCTGGTAGAGCAGTGTTACATCCGCATCCTGTTCCACAGGGATGACGGTATCGAGCATGAGGAGCGTCCGCGATTTAAGGTAGAGGACATTGCGCTGCATTTCACGAACCTTCCCCCAATAGAGCCTGCCGATATCTCCGGAAACGAATGCCGCGCTCGCACCGTCGAGGAAATGTCGGATGAACGCATAGTCTTCGAACCCTCCGGCGAATCCCCTGGGATCGCCCACCCGCTGGCTCTGATGGTTGCCGTTGATGAGGATGGTCGAGTGCGCGGCGGGCTGAGTGTACCACGGCTGGTAGAGAGGGTCATCATAGTATGAACTCCCGCTGCGCTCACCGATGAAAACCGTTCCGCGATCAGCGAGCCAGAATGTACCTTGATCGATGTGCTGGTGGTTGCAGAACGGCCCGGTGCGCATGACGAAGATGAAATCACCGGACTCCCATCCGCTCTTGAACACCGTGGTGCCGACATTCCTGAAGCACCTGACCGGATTTTCGCCGAAGGGGTCGCGCCGGGACACATCGCCGGTCTCATAGAGCACATCCATAAAGGTCTCGTCCTTCTTGTTGATGAGGTTCATATACCCCGTCATGCTTGCCTTGGTGTTCGATTCGAGAGTTCCCCCCTTGAGGAAGTTGTAGAGCCAGCCGAGGAGGGGATCCCTGTATTTGGCGAGAAGCCATGCCCAGTTCGTGATCGGGTTGAGGTAGCCTTCGGTATCACCGAAATAAAAATAATTCCTCTCTCTGACCGGTCCCGCCCAGATATACTCACGGTATGTTCCTTCGAGCGGCTGCGACATGTCGATGTTGAAAACGTGCTCGACCGCAGGAAGGCTCTGACACAGCGTATGGAACGTGTAATTGTTGTACCCGAGACCCTCGCACCACGCGCCGTCCGGGTCGACGACCTTCATGATGAACGTATAAAGTTTCAGCGCAGCCCCTGTGAAATAAGGCTCGATCTCCTCTGTGTCCGGCCCGTCTCCGAAAACAGCCGCCTGTACCATGAGTGACGCCCCGGCGACATGAGAAATCCAGTTCGAGGTATTGCTCGTCACATCGTTGTCCACCACATACATCCGATGAGTCGTCTCTACAATATTGTTCATGAGGGCTCTGCGGATCGATGCACGCTCGCTTTCATCCATGAGATCGAAGGTCAGGTCGTAGGCGAGCGCCAGACGATGCGCCCACCATCCGGAACGGTGCTCGGTGAAACGGCCCCGCTTTGTCTGCCACGGGTGCGTCCAGTTTTCGAATTTCGCGAGTGCAAGAAGAACATCCCTGACGTATGTTCCCGCCGTGCGGTCGCCGTACAGAGCATACACAAGCGAGTTGAGATACAGCGGCTCGGCGGTGCTGTAAAGACGCGATCCCCATGCGTTCCATGTCGGCAGCCAGTCCTCGTCGGGAAACTGGTCGAGATCGAACACGAGGCTCTCCGGGGGTACTTCCTCACGGTACCGTGCAGCTTCACGCGGCAGACGGTCGAATAAATCGCTGAACCGGTCGCTCCCGAGGCGGGCGATGATTTCCTGCTTCTGTGCTTCGTTGAACCAGAGCCGCGGATGTTTCCCGCTCATGTTCGCGGGTGCGATATGGAGAGTGAATTCGGTGTCGGCGATGATATCATCTTCTCTGAACGCCCGGAGCAATCCCCTGTAGAGCCCGTCCGGCCAATCGAGCGGAAGGGGTTTCATCGTCCACCGGTCGCCGTCCTTTTCAAGTTTCTCTGTACGCAGCACGGTTGCGCTGTCGATGAACGGGGTGAAAACGGCCTCCGCACGGTCTGCGTCGACCGGCCAATTGCCCCTGAGAGAGAATATATCGCCCCGGTGATAGTGGCGCTTCGGTATATAGGGCTTCCATTCCGGCAGCTTGTATGTTTCCGGCTCCTCGAACCTGAAGACCACCGCGCGGGCGCCCCTGAACGTTATATCGTCGAGCCCCAGATAGAAGGGCATTGCCGGATCGGCGGCAGGCATGTTTGCAAGCACCGCGAGAGCATTGACCTTCACAACTTTCTTTCCGGCGAGTTTCGGGTTCTCACGGGTGAAATCGTCATACGTGACCGTCACCCATTCCCACCGGTTCAGGGGCGGATTGGCAATGGTGCAGTCAATTGCGCCATCAACACCCGCCGCAATTCGTACCTTGAAAAACTCGAACGGGAGATGGGATTTCAGGTAATACCTGAGAGTGATCGTCGATTCCGGAGTCATGTACATATCGAGCAGCTTCTGCGCGCCGGCGTAATTATCGACAGGAGAGTACGGGGTCACTTTCTGTACAAGCGAGATATTGGGGTCTCCGGGCACCAGCTCACCGACCCTGAAATTGGGATCGTATGCGGTATCCTGCCAGAGCGGATAGGACGCCCACGCGCCCTGTGTCCGTTTTTCAAAATCCTCCGTATAAGTGAACGGTTCGAGGGCAATGCTGTTCGTAGTGACTTCATCCATGTGTATTCTCCGTATATCTGATAATGTAATCCGAAAAATCAATTAAAAAATATTTTACCACAAAGGCACAAAGAGATATAATAGATTATTTATACTATCTTTAGAAATTATCAATCGTTAATATCAAAAGGTATAACGAATCCGCAAAAATCTGTGTTCAATTAATTTTTCGTTTCAAAAAGATATCGTACCTTCTCCAGCCTGAAGTTTCAGCTTTATGGTCTTTTGCTCACGGTCATACACGAACGAATCGATCCGCTTGCCATTGACCGATATCGAGCGGGGTTTCGCATCGACCCCGATCTCCACATCGCTGTCAGCGGAAAGGCAGTATTTCATGCTCCCATCCGACAGTTCGCATGTTACCGGCTTTTCCGAGCGGACAAGCAGGCGGCTATCCCGCGTCAGGGTCGTGCAGAGCGCCGCAAACACCGTCGATTCCTTCCATGTGACCGCCGCCGCATCGGTCAGGAACGTTCCCGTGTCATACCGTGCGCCGGGCCGGGTCGAAAAGACATACGGGATGCCGCTGACAGTGCCCCCGGTGTAATCCTTGCCCGTATAAGCGGTGATTTCCGGTTCCGGCCCCGCCGTGGAGGTCAGGATATTCGCCATGACAAGCGGGACTCCCTTCGTCCGGGCGGTTACGGTGAGCATGCCCTCGCGTTTGAGCGGTTTCTCCCTGAGGAGCGTGTAGAGGTAATGCGGGGTTTCGATCGATCTGATTTCGGGGCTTCCGGGATTCAGGTGCTTTATATACAGGATATTACCATCCTTTGTGATAGTCGACATCCGGTCGCCGGGGTGAATGTCTTCGAGCCGGAGCGTCTGGTAGAGCAGCGTCACATCCACATCCTTCTCCGCGGGGATGACGGTGTCGAGCATGAGAAGCGTCCGCGGTTTGAGGTAGAGGACATTGCGCCGCAGTTCCCTGACCTTTCCCCAGTAGAGCCTGCCGATGTCGCCCGACACGAAGGATGCATCCGCTCCGTCGAGAAACTGGCTGATGAATGCATAGTCTTCAAAGCCCCGCGCAAAATTGAGCGTGTCGCCGGTGCGCTGGCTCTGATGGTTACCGTCGATGAGGATGGTCGAGTGTGATACGGGCTGGATGTACCATGGCTCGTAGAGAACAGCGCCGAGGTACGGTTCGGTGCTGCCGTGGCGGCGTTCGATGAACATGCTCCCCCGGTCGCTGAGCCAGAACGATCCCTGATCCATGAACTGGTGGTTGTAGAACGGCCCGGTGCGCATGACGAACACGAAATCGTCCGGTTCCCACCCGCTCTTGAAGACGGTGGTGCCGATGTCACGGAAGACCCTGACCGGATTCTGCCCGAACGGGTCCTCGCGGGGTACGTTTTCGGTATCGTAGATGGCGTCCCGCAGGGTTTCGCCGTCCTTCATGAAATTATAGAACCACCCGAGGAGCGGATCGCGGTACTTGGGCAGGAGCCATGTCCAGTTGTTGAGCGGTCGCAGTTCGCCGCTTGATTTTCCGTAATAGAAGGTATATTTCTTCTTGACGAGCCCGGCCCAGATAAGTTCGGTATACGAGCGGTTGATTTTCTGCGTCATGTCGATTCCGAAGACGTTTTCAACCGCCGGGAGCGCCTCGGAAAGGCCATCCATCGTGAAGTAATAGTAGCCGTTCGGCTCGCCGTAACCGCCATCTCTGCCGAAGCCGCATTGAATAAGGGCGTATTCTTTGAACAGCGCGCCGGTCAGATACGGTTCCGGCGGCTCGACATCGGGGCCGTCGCCGTACATCGCCGCCTGGCAGATGAGCGAACCGCTTGCGATGTTCGATACCCAGTTCGAGGTGTTGTTCGTGGTCAGGTTATTCTCCACATACCCGCGGTGACAGCCGAGGACGATGTTCTTCCACAACCCGTGACGGACGAGCGCCCGCTCTTCCCCGGTCATGAGACCGTACAGGCAGTCGTACCCGATCGCGAACTCTGTTCCCGCCTCGCCGAGTGGGTAATAAATGAACTGCCCGCGTTTGATGAACCACGGATGCACCCAGTAGGAGAACTTTGAGAGCTCCACGAGAAGGTCTTTAGCGTATATGCCCGCCTCACGGTCATCGAAAAAGGCATAGGCGAGGGTGTTGTACCATATGCCCCAGCGCCAGATACCGACACGGTCGAACCAGCCGTCGAGCGAAGCCAGCCAGTCCTCGCGGGGAAACTGGTCGATGTCGAAAACGATGCCGCTCACGGGATTTTTTTCACGATAGCTTTGCGCGTTTGTCCTGATGCCATCGGCGACATTTTTGAATTTCGGGCTGTTGAGACGGGCTTTCACCGCTTTATACGAGCTGCTGTCGAACCAGAGACGGGGGTGTTTTCCGGCCATATCCTGTGGGGCTATTAAAAATGAAAACTCGGTCTCAGAAAGCAGCGATTTCCCGCCGTACGCCCTGATGATGCCGAGGTAGAGCCCATCGGCGCAGGAGAGCGTCACCGGTTTCATCGTCCACAGCCCGCCCTGCCGTTTCAGTTCGGCGTCAAAAACGGTTTTCGAACGGTCGGTGAACGGTGCGACGGTCAGCGTGACACGGTCCGCATCGAACGGCCATGCGCCTTTCAGTGTTAAATGCTCTCCCTTGCGGTAGTGCTTGCGGGCGATGTACGGTTTCCACTCCGCGAGCTTGTACATCGCCGGTTCGACAAACTGAAATGCCGTTGCGCGGGAGCCCCTTACCGTTATGTCGTCGAGGCCGAAATAGAACTTCATGGCGGGATCGCCCAACGGCTGCTTCGCGAGCACCGCAAGGGCGTTGACCTTTATCCTGTCACGGCCTGCGAGACGCGGATTCTGTTCGAGGAAGTTCTCGAAAGTCACTGTAACCCACTCCCAGCGGTTCAGCAACGGACTAAGAATCGTGTACGTAACCATGCCGTCATCTCCCGCGGCAAGACGCACCTCGATGTACCCGAACGGGAGATTCGATTTCAAGTAATAACGGAAAGTGACCGAGGAACCGGGCGTGAGGTACATATCAAGCAGCTTCTGCGCGCCTGCGTAGTTATCGACATGGGTGTAGGGAGTCACCATCTGCTCGATCGACCAGTTCGGATCGCCCGGAACCATTGTGTCGACCCGGAAATACTCGTTGAACGCCGTGTCTTCCCAGTGGGGATAGGCCGCCCATGCGCCGAGTTCCTGTGTTTCGAAATTCTCGGTATAAATAAAGGGCTCAAGAACTTCATCGGCGTGCAGCGGAGACAACGTTGTCAGAAACAAGACCGGTAAAAAAAACCAATATGCCCGAGATTTCATTGTTCCTCCGAATGGAGCAGGAAAACATCAAGCGGTCAGCCTTCCAGCTTTTTCCGACAGCGAAAGCTGATCAGCCGACCGCTCTATCTGTATTCTATGCTCAAATCTATTACCCGAATTATCTGAAAATCCATTTTCATTCTTCGTTGCGACCATATATAGTCATAAGGGTTATTCATGAAAAGTACCCTTTCGGGATGTGAGTGGAGGGGTATCTCCTTCTTTTTAATCCAGAAGTGGGATCAGGGGTGAGTTTGAGCCACAGACGGATCAAGCCGCCTGGTGGACTTGAAAATTCACCCGAAATACACATTCTGTTTTTTGAGCACATCCTGAATCTTCTCTATATCGATATCCTGTACTGTGCTGTTGTCCCGAACCGCCACACCGGCTGCGGCGCCCGCACCCTGTCCGGTGACCATGCAGGTCCCGATAATACGGGCATCCTCGACGAGCGCCTTCTCGAAGCTGAAACAACGTCCCGCGACCAGCAGGTTCCCGGTCTTTTTCGGAAGGAGCGAACCGTAGGGTATCTGCCACATGGGACGTTTCTGAGGCGAAATCCGGTCGCCGTTGTAGTTCACCGTTATCCATGCGCCGATTATACCGATGACATCGCTGAATGACGTATATGTCATCGAATCCCGCAGTGTCAGAGTGTAGCGTCCCTGGAGGATACGGGACATCCGTACGCCGAGATGTGAGGCGGTATCCAGTAGAAATACTTCCTCATGTCCCGGTGTCGAACGGATTTTTTCGGATCGCTCCCAGATCGCAAGGCGATACTGCTGTTGCAGCCGCGACAGGTTGAATAAATCGGTGCCGTCCTGATCCTTTTCACCATCCATGTTCACCCAGTTCACACTTTTTATGGGCGTTTCTTTCCCGGTATCCATTTTCCTGTATCCCGGCTTCGAGGAATCGATCCTGTCAACATTACCAAGGCGGTGAACCAGCCCGATATTGTATTTCATGAAATCGTACTGTTCGCCGGCAAGGTGAAAGATATCTCCATCCCCCGTGCAGTCGATTACCACCCTGGGCCGGATAGCCACGCGGCCGGATTTCGATTCGAGAATTACCGCTGTTATAATATCGCTCTCGACGATGATATTCGATGCCCAGCAGTGGTACAGCATGGTTACACCGGACTCTTTGATCATGGCTTCGAGAACATATTTACCCGCCTCGGGATCGATGACGGGATTCACCTCATGTACTGACATTCCCATCGAAACAAGTTTACCTGCGATTTCGCCCCCGATACCGTGGATGACCTGCCTGAAATTACCGTCTTTGTCACATGCATGCGTGGACAACAGCGGCAGCACCAGTCCCCCGGTCCAGAGCCCGCCGAGGTGGTTATAACGCTCCACAAGTACGGTGGAGGCTCCCGAACGGCTTGCCGCAAGGGCCGCAACAACACCTGCCGGGCCGCCGCCGACAACAAGAACATCCGGTGACGCAATAACCGGGATTTCCCGCGAGGGTTCTGTGATTGTGGGTGCTTTCCTGAAATATTCCTGTTGCTGTACGGAAACAGTCCGGCTGCCGATGTTTTCAGCCGAACTGCTGGAAGCAGGGAAGAAACCGGCGCCTGAAATCAACGGAACCGTTGAAATGAAAGCCCTTCTCCGCATAATGTGTTCTCCTGTAAGTATTCGGAAAAATATGGATGTTTTCATACAACGTAGCATTACAGCAGAAGTAGAGTCAATAAAAAATAGTGCGTGTCGCTGGAAATGCCCGGCGTTGAGATACCCGTCAGCCCCGCTTTTTTAAAGGTATAATGAGAATCTCTCAGGACTCCTGTACGAGATCGTTAGTTACCAGTTTCAGAAAATTCTCCATCAATTGCCCGGTAATCTGCTTTATTTATAAGCCCGGACCGTACTTTCCCTTCGTAATAATACCTGAATAATTCGCAAAAATAAGGATAAAATACCCGGCAGTCAGTCCCCGATCCCAAGAGTCAGGTCGGGGACAGGCTGTTGACGAAAAGTCTCTTTCGGAGCTCTTTCGATCTGGAGTTACGGATAAACTTTTCGGCACGGGCACAGGAATTCATCCCCGTATCATGCATTTCACTGGTTCAATTCATATAATTCGTTGCATAAAACCTATTTAAAGCTCACCATGCCCTCGCCGGCCGGAAGCCTGACCTCGACACCCTTGCGGGCGGAATCATAGGTAATCGTTGTAACCTTCGTTCCGTTGACCGTAAGAGTCTGCGGCTTTGCATCGGCGCCGAAAAGCACCGCGCTTTCCTTCGCCAGGCAGTATTTCACTCCCGCCGCTGAAACTTCGCATGTAATGGGCTCTGCCGACTTGAGGAGAAGCTGACCGTTTTTCCCCAGGGTCGTACAGAGCGCCGCGAACACCGTATCGCCCTTCCATGTGACCGCAGCGGCGTCGGTCTGGAATTCGCCGGTATCATAGTACATTCCGGGACGGGTCGAGAATACGAACGGTGTTCCTTCTGCCGTACCCTTCATGAAGCCGTCGCCCTTTTCGGAGGTGATATCGGGCTGCGCGCCTTTTGTGGAGGTGAGCATGTTCGCCATCACGAGGGGAACACGATCGGTGCGTGCGGTCACGGTGAGCATGCCTTCCTTGACCAGCGGTTTCTCGCGCTGGAGCGTATAGAGATAGTGAGGCGTCTCCACTGCGACCGCCTGAACTTTATCCGGATTGAGGTGCCTGATGAAGAGCGTGTTGCCGTCCTTGCTCACGGTCGATGTATTTTCGCCCGCAGTGATGTTCTCAAGATGGGCGGTCTGGTACAGAAGCGTCACATCCGCATCACGTTCGGCGGGGACGACGGTGTCGAGCATGAGAAGCGTGCGCGGCTTGATATAGAGCACATTGCGCTTGAGGTCCTTGACCTTGCCCCAGTAGAGCCTGCCGATATCGCCCGAGCTGAATGCGGCGAACTGTCCGTTCAGAAACTGGTAAATGAAGGCGTAATCGTCAAAACCCTCGGCAAACACGAGGTGGTCTCCCACACGCTGGCTCTGGTGGTTGCCATTGATGAGAATCGTTGAGTGACCGACCGGCTGGGTATACCATGGCTGGTAGAGCGGATCGTCGTAGTAGGTGCTGTTGTGACGTTCCTCGAAGAAGGTGCTCCCCCGGTCGGCAAGCCAGAACGATCCCTGGTCGATATGCTGGTGGTTGTAGAAAGCCCCGGTGCGCATGACGAATATGAAATCATCGGGCTCCCAGCCGCTCTTGAAAACCGTGGTTCCCACTTCCCTGAACGCCTTCACCGGATCTTCATCGGACGGATTTTTCTGGGGGATATTCTCTATCTCATAGACAGCATCCCAGAGAGTGTTGCCCGGCTCGAGGAAATGGTAGAACCAGCTGAGGAGGGGGTCTTTGAAACGGTTGAGGAGGAATGCCCAGCTGTCGGCGTCGAGATTGGGTCCCGAATCGCCGTAATAGAACGTTTTTTTGTCCTTGACCGGCCCAGCCCAGATGTATTCCTTGTATGTTCCGTCAAGCGGTTTTGCCACATCGATATTGAACACGTTCATGACCGACGGCACGCTGTACGACATGTTGTTGAAGCTGTAACTGTTGTATCCGAAGCCCTCGCCCCATGCGCCGTCCTTCGAATCGGTGACCCGCTCGATAAAGGCGTAATACTTCATCATGGTGCCGGTGAAATAGGGTTCGAGATACTCCACATCAGGGCCGTCCCCGAACATCGCGGCCTGGAGCGTGAGCGAGCCACCGGTGATCATGGCGAGCCAGTTCGATGTTTTCGCGGTGATATTGTCGTTCTCGACATACGTCTTGAACGCTCCCTTGACGAGGTAGTCCTTGAGCGCCCGGCGAACCTGTGCCCGTTCACTCTCGGTCATGAGGTCGTAGGTGCAGTCGTATGCGAATGCCACGCGGTGCGACCACGAGCCGGTACGGTGCTCGCTGAACCGTCCCCGCTTCGTCTGCCACGGGTGGGTGAAATCTGGCCATGTCGAGAGCTGCACGAGGACGTTCTTGGCATATTCTCCCGCTTCACGGTCGCCGCAGAACTGATATGCGAGCGAATTCCAGAGGAACGCCGAATCGGTATTATAGATATGCGATCCCCATGCCGACCAGGTGGGCAGCCAGTTCTCGTCCGGGAACTGGTCGAGATCGTATATGAGGCTTTCGACGGGGATTCTCTGGCGCTGTTTTTTGGCGTTTTCAGGAATCGAATCGTAATATTGTTTAAACTTCTCGGTCTTCAGACGGTCGAGAATCCACTGTTTCTTTACGCTGTCGAACAGAAGACGGGGATGTTTGCCGCCGATGCCCTTTGGTGCGATGTGGATAGTGAACTCGGTATCGGACAGCATATTTTTACCGCTGTAGGCTTTGAGCTTGCCGAGATAGAGCCCCTCGGGGAACGAAAGCGTCAGCGGCCTGAGCGACCAGGTCTCGCCTTTTTTGCTCAGATCGGCGGTGTACACGGTATTGGTTGTGTCGGTAAATGACACGACGGCGAGGGACACTTTATCGGCGCCAAGCGGCCATTCACCCGACAGATTGAACGTATCACCTTTATAGTAGTGTTTCTTCGGTATATAGGGCTTGAACTCGGAGAGCTTGAACATCTCCGGTTCGGTGAACTTGAATGCCATGGCACGGGAGCCCTTGAAGGTAATATCGTCGAAGCAGAAATAGAACAGCATGTCGGGGTCGGCATCAGGTATTTTTATCAGCATTGCAAGCGCATTGACCTTGATTTTATCATGCCCGGCTATGCAGGGGTTCTCACGGACGAAATCGTTGTAACCCACTGTGAGCCATACCCATCGGTTGAGCGGCGGATCGGGAATGGTGAAGTCCACTTTCCCGAACTTGCCGGCTGCGAGCCTGACCTTGAAGAACTCCGAGGGCAGGTTGGTCTTGAGGTAATACCTGAACGTTATCGTTGATTCCGGTGTGAGATACATATCGAGGAGTTTCTCCGCCCCTCCGTAGTTATCGACATTCGTATAGGGTGTCACACGCTCCTCGATGGAAAGGTTGGGGTCGCCGGGAACGATCTCGTTTACTCTGAAATTAGGATCATAGGCAGTATCCTGCCACAGCGGGTACGACGCCCAGGCTCCGAGCGTTCTTCCCTCGAAATTCTGGGTATAGGTGAACGGTTCAAGCACGACATCGGCATGCAGGGGGCATGCCGCACAGAGCAGGGCTGCTCCGAGAAACATCAGCATTGTCCGGTTCATGGGAATTCCTTTCAGATTATTATAACTCTGTGTGTTAATATTGAATCGGAGGGAAAACTTTTCCGAAAAAGAAGACGAATCACTGTTTTGTATCATCGAGGCAAAGAAAAAGATACTTTTCTCGCCATACTCTTAGTTTAATACTAATTTTTTATGGAATCAATGTTTAAAAAACAGTTGGCATGTTTTATCATCGAATCAGCATTAATACATGATAAACGAATGAAAGCTTCAACAGTGACAGGATTATCCATCTGAAGCATTCGCGATCACTTTTTTTCAGATGTCACCCAATATCCGCATTTTTTATCCGGATGATGGAAATCAATCGATGTGCCTTACATTCCCCGTTCCAACCCAAATCAGTTGATTTTACCCTGTTTTTACACTACATTGAGTACCATGTCGTCATAAGGAGGTGGTGTGGTACCGAAAGTGTCGATCATCGTGGCTGTCGGAGTTCCGGGAGATTATCTGATCGAGTGCGTTGAGCACTGTTTGCAGCTTGACTATCCCGATTTCGAGATTATCGTGCTGCCCGATGAACCATGGATTCCTCCCAATCAGTCGGTGCGGGTTATCCCCACCGGCAAGGTGCGTCCGGCGGAAAAACGTGACCGCGGCGCGGAGGAATCAACCGGTGAGATCATTGCAATAATCGACGATGATGCGTATCCCGAGCGCGACTGGCTCTCGAAGGCGGTGCGTCATTTCGATGACCCGGCCGTCGCCGCAGTGGGAGGTCCCGGATTGACACCGCCCGGGGATAATTTCAGACGGCGGATATCGGGCTGGATTTACGAGTCCCCGCTCGTGAGCGGCGGGTATACCTACCGTTACCGTCCCGGTAGGAAACGCGATGTCGACGATTATCCGACATCGAGCCTCATCATCCGTAAATCTGACTTTATCAGTGCGGGAGGTTTCGATACCGGCTATTGGCCCGGCGAGGACACCATCCTCTGCCTGAAGCTGATCCACGACCTCGGAAAGCGGATCGTATATGATCCCGGTCTCAGGGTGTATCACCACCGCCGCGAGATTTTTTCCGGGCATCTCAGGCAGGTTAAAAGCTATGCGCTTCACCGCGGATTTTTTGTGAAAAAATTCCCGGAAACATCGCTCAAACCGGGTTATTTCGTTCCGAGCCTGTTCACCCTGTTCTGCTTTCTCGGCTGGGCCTCTGTGTGGTTTTCGCTGCCGATTTTCGTGGCATGGATAGCGATCATGGTTTTGTACGCGGCACTCGCGCTCGGTTGTTCGTTCATGAGAACCTTTAATCCGGCGGGTGTGCTCGGTGCGCTGACGGGAACATTCCTGACACACATCACCTATGGTTTCTGGTTCATGATCGGGCTCCTCTCCCGCGAGTTGCACGACTGAGAACGGGACGGGATCCGGGAATCTGACGCTGAGGAAAGACTGCGGAATCCGATTCTTCCGCTTCCTTTTTATTTACTATGGAGTTATATACCTGATGAAAATATTCGTAAGCTATCCCCCTCTCGATGGTAAGGGAACCCCGATGCTGGGACAGAACAGGCAGTTCCAGTGGTTTCACAACCCGTCGTTTATCTATCCCATGGTCACCGCGTCGGCGGCGACCCTCCTGAAAGAAAAAGGGCACGAAGTCGCATGGGATGACGGCATCGCGCGGCGCTGGACGAGTCAGCGATGGTGGGAGAATATTCTCGCCGAAAAACCCGGTCTCATCGCCATGGAGACAAAAACCCCTGTGGTGAAGCTTCACTGGGATATCGCCGACCGTATCAAGCGGGAACTCCCCGGTACCGTGGTGGTGCTCATGGGCGACCATATCACCGCGCTGCCCGGCGAAACCATGGAGCGATGCCGGTGCGATTTTGCCATTACCGGTGGAGATTACGATTTCCTGCTCGCTTCCGTTGTCGACCATATCATGACCGGTGCTGCGCTCGAACCGGGCATCTGGTACAGGGACGGAGGCTCTGTCAAGAATACCGGACAGTTCCGGCTCGACCACGACCTGAATGAACTCCCTCCGGTCGATCGTGAGCTCACAGAGTGGCGTCTCTACGGCGAACCACTCTACAAGCGCGAACCATTCACCTACACCATGGCTGGACGCGACTGTCCCTGGGCGAAGTGCACGTTCTGCTCGTGGACAACCCTTTTCCCGACGTTCAGAACACGCACGCCGGAGAAACTCCTCGACGAAATCGGCATGCTGATCGAGCGGTACGGTGTCCGTGAAATTTTCGACGATACCGGGTCGTTTCCCTCGGGCGGATGGCTCGACCGTTTCTGCAAGGGAATGATCAGGCGCGGGTACAACAGGAAGCTGCGGATTTCCATCAATTTCCGGTTCGATTATCTCAATCCCCAGCGGGCGGCGCTCATGCGTGAAGCCGGTTTCCGTCTCATGAAACTCGGCCTGGAATCGGCGAGCCAGAAAACGCTCGACCGCCTCAAAAAAGGAACGAAGGTCGAAGATATCGAAAAAGGATGCCGTATCGCGAAGGAAGCGGGCCTCGAGGTTCACCTCACCATCATGGTCGGTTACCCGTGGGAAACGAGGTCCGACGCCGAACAGACTCTCGCCCTTGCGCGGCGGCTCATGAAAGAAGGGCTGGCGGACATGCTCCAGTCCACGGTCGCCGTGCCGTATCCCGGAACGCCGCTTTACCGTGAGGCTGTTGAAAACGGATGGCTGAGGTTCGATTCCGCCGACTACGAGAAATTCGATATGACCGCGCCGGTATTCAAAACGCCGGACATGTCCCCCGAAGAGGTTACCGAGCTGTGTAATTCCATCTACCGCTCGTTTCTCCAGCCGTCCTATGTTCTCCGCTACCTCAGGAGTATCCGTTCACCGGCGGACATCAAGTTTATAGCAAAGGGCGCCAAGGCTGTTGTAGGTCACCTGCTCGATTTCACACGGCGGCAGTGAAACATTCAGGGAATTCTGTAGCTCACGCCCGCGCCTGTGAACCAGTCGTCCGCAGCCTCGGATATTCCGACTCCGCCCTCAAGATCGAGCTGGCAGTTGTCAGACACATGGAAAGTGAAACCGCAGTCGAAGGAATTTGCCGGCCCGCCGGGTGAATTGATAGGAATCTCGCCGTATAGCTCGGTAAACGAGCCAATACGATCCGAAATGCCCTGCCCGAGCGAGACCGACCAGGGAAAAGAAGCGAGCGTGGCGATTTCACCGGATTCTGATGCCGCGCTCGACCATGAAACGGCAACATTGTACCCGAGTGAGAGATTGTCCTTGATACTGTGGGCAAATGCCATGCGGAGTTCCGGATCATACCTCTCGCTCGAATACCCCTTTTCCCCGGTGGGAAATGAAATCGATGGAATGAGCGCCATTTCGGGTATCAGGCCGGATTCCTGTTTGAATCTTATTTTTGCGCTGAGACGGGAATCTCCGAATCCGTTTTCATCGCTGTCCCTGTCCATCAACCAGCCATCAATACCAAACCGTAGTTCCATATTCCGGAATAAACCGGTTCTGAAAAGCGTTCCCGGAAGAAATATTGTGGTTGCATCATCGTTTACTGCGCGAACGGCTCCGGTTTCTACCTGATAGCATCCCCGCATGGTAATCGATGTCGATTCTGTCTGGTCGGGACGGTCGGTACTGAGGGGAGGTGTCTCCTCAGAAAAAGAGAATGTCACACCGGAGATTAAAAGGCACATGGATAGATACGTTATCTTTGAAACTGTTTTTCGTGCGCGGAATATTGTCATTGTCTCCTCCTCCGAAACCGGATAGAAAAAGTTGTCTTTCGATATTTTTCAATGAAACATATCATATTTACTTAATGGTTCAAGGAGTTATTTTTGCATATCGAAATAAATGAGTCGATTTCTTTCTGGTCTGGATACCGGTTCAGGTTCTATTTTCCGGATTACCGGTGCGGCTCATGACAGTTCAGGCAGTTGAGCTTTCCCGTAGTCGTATTGCCGGCTTTTACATCCGGTCCGACATGGTGGCAGCTCATGCACTGTTCCGTTTCCTTCCGGGGAACAAACACCGCCGAGAAGGTGTTATCCCTGAAAGCATTGAGCAGTTCCACGGCCTTTGCAGCAACATCTCCGCACAATCTCGCGCACCGTTCACCCGCTTCGGGAGAACCGCTCGCAAGTCCGGATGCGGCACACCACCGGCTCAGCGAAACATGGCATAGAGGCGACCCTGAGACAGACTGGGTGAGCGCTTTATCGGAGCGGTATTCCGCAACGAGAAAAGTGTGTTCGACACCGTAACGGTTAGCTGTATCGCCCGGAAACGGTTGTTCCGTATACCAGCCGAGGAGTTCGTTCACGAGACGGCCCTGATTGGCGGGTCCGGCGGCAAGATTGATCGCTCCTGCGGCGCCGTTCAAGGCGCCGCAGATCGTTCCCCACCCGACAATCCCGCCTCCGCCGTACGCATACAGGTTCAACGGCATGAGTGTCCATGGATGCCCGACTTTTTCCCGGAGCTGGCTTATAATGGCGATGAACGCGCCCGAAGCGCAGTTGGTCCGATAATCCCACATATGACCTTGCCTTCGGGTTTCCTCGATATCGAGCTTTTCGTAAGGCCATGGCAGTTCCGGGATTTCACCGGGTAGCGCTGTCGATGCCTCGTTGGAGCCGAGTACAGTACCGAGGGCGAGTCCTCCCAGACCCGCAAGGAATGTCCGTCTGTATGGTTTCATGATTCGGCACCTCAAAAATTAAAAGAAAGTATTGAATATATTTATATGATGGTAATGCGCTCTTTATATTTATCGGTTTTTTATTAGCCCGGATTATTCATGAATATATTTAACCACGAAGACACAAATTTATATAACATATTATTTATACTATCATTAACAATTAATAAAACATTAACACCTGAAAATATAAATAAACAAAGAATAAAATCCGCGAAAATCCGTCCGATCCGTGTAAATCCGCGTTCTATTAAATTTTTGTGAATAGGTCGGGTTAGAAAGTATTCCTCGCAGTTTCCTGTGGTGTAGTTAATTTCTATTCGGAAAACCTGTGATCTGTATTACCGCATATTAAGGTGTCATTCCCGTGAAAACGGGAATCCATCATAAAACATCCGCAACAGAGCGACGGTAATACTGGATTCCCGATTCACTTCGTTCCCGGGAATGACAATAAACGTGCAATAGATGAATGATTATGAGCTCATTGAATAACCGGATTATATAATACCCTTGAGATCGTCCTCTTTTCGTCCTCCCGGAACGGTTACAACCGGGACTTTCATCATCCAGAGGAGTTTTTTGGAAACTTCATCGGTATTGATGTTTGCATGGGGGGTTCTGCTGTCAGCGGGAACTTTGTATGCCGTTCCGGCGGGAAAGTTCCTGCGCTGGCTGCCGACCTGGAGAAAAAGATCGCCCTTAACCGCAATCCACACCTCCTCGACATCGTCCGGATGAACATGGGGCGGAACCATTGATCTCGGCTCGTACATCACCGGATTCAGGGCGACAAGGGTCGAAAGGCCATCTTCCCTCTCGAAAAGCCAGTCATTGCTGCTGCCTCTCCGCAGGTTCGTGCTGATCGTGTTGTCATACTCGGATCGTACGACCATGGTGGTGCGTGGTCTGAAGCCGGAGGGGATCGGTTCGGTAATGCGGTACATGGCAAGAAGCTCGTCACCCGGATTGCTTATGGTAAACTCGATACCCGGCGGCATGATTATGCCGATACCCTCGAAAAGATCGGCTGTTTGAGCGCCGGCTTTTATGGTGCCTTTCCCCGATACGATATAATAGATGTGCTGTTCGCTTTTAAGCACTGAGGGCTTTGTAGAGGCATGAGGCTTGAGGACGGCATAGCTGACAGCGTTAATGTCGGTGAGCACGGCGCCTTTTTTTCCGGGACTGAGCGGATCGCCCGTACACCTGGTCAATATATCGCGAACCTCAAGCTTGCCGAATTCCATCCGAATTTTCGAATCTTTCCAGTTTCCCATGAACATATCGACATCCGGCTGATCCATGGGCTTTTTCTGAGCCAGTGCAAACCGTTTGAATGGGCCATGTCCAAGAGCTCCCCAAAAAATAAAGACAGAAAAACACACAGTAAAACAAATCAACGCTTTTTTTCCTGACATAAAAAAACTCCATAAAATTGACAAAGAAAGACAAAATTCCGTATTATTGCCGATTGTGTGGTTCTGACCCAGGAGAAAGAACCGGAGATTGTGCCGTTGTTATTATCAATATAATCAATTTTAAGTGGATATGCCGCCTATAATGGTATGGAGTGAGTATTTTCGGTGGGATACATTTCGGTGAACGGGTTTGGTGATTTGTCTATATCGTTTCTTTACAGTATGTTATAAAAAAAGCGGCAATAGTGTATCATTGCCGCTCTTGGCTCGGGTATTTCAAGGCAATCCGACTTTTTGAGACAACAACCGGGATTGACAGAAATTATAAATTTTCAATACACCTTTATCTCTCAGTCCTTACGCCTTTTTAGTCCCTCTGCCCTTTTATTTCTTTTTGACATTTCCCACCAGTTGTACACCGTCTTTTACCGTTCCGGCGGAAAGATAAAGCGTAACCGTACTTCCGTAAGGCGCTTCTTCTGCACTGAGCCAGAAGGGCGCTGCCTGGATGAATTGAGACCCCGGTCGTATGTATTTCAGGGTGAAATTGCCCTTGTCGTCAGTCCGCGTCGTGGGATCGTAGTAACGGTTTTCCAGCTTATCGGTAGCGCTTGCCCTGACCTCGTGATGCGCAAGCGGTTTTCCATCTTCGTCGACAACTGTACCCGTTACGGTCGCGGGCTGCGTCAGTGAGATGGTGACATCGCGGATGACCTGACCGGGCTGAGTTTTGATGGGTTCCTTGATGCCGTTTGCCCATGTTCTCCATTCGGTATATTTCCCGTCATGCGCGACGAGGTTGTATTCCGTATCGCCGCTTGCGGGAAGGATCATCTCGAAGGTACCGTCATCGTTCGTGGGCACACTGTACCGTGTATCCCCCGTAATTGAATTTCCCGAACCTGTGTGAGCAGGAGCCACCGTGGCGCCTGCGACCGGTCTGCCGTCCGGATCGAGCACACGGCCCGTGATGGTCACCGCATCCTCGACAAAAATCGTTACCGGCTTCATGTTGAGTTGCAGGTCGAATTCAAGATCATCAAAATTACGCTGCCAGCCGGTCCTGCTGCTGATCATCTTACGCTCCCATTCTTTACTTGCCTCTTCGGACCACCAGCGGGCATAACCCTTTCCCTCCACATTGAACTCGAACGGTCCGGGCAGCATATCCATGATCTCCAGAGCGCCGTTCTTATCGGAAATGCCCTCGATATCTTTCTTCTGCCAGTTATAAAGCCGCAAACCCTCGACAGGTTTACCGGAGCGGCTGTTGACCACCTGCGCCCGGAAGGTCACTCCCTTTGCGAGGGTGATGTCGAGATTTTTCGACTTGTTACGGTCGATGACTTCCCCCTGGAGACGGGCGCCGCCGGTGCCGGGTACTCTGACCTGGATATCGTATGTGTCAGCCTCTACATAAAGACGGTACCTGCCGTCCCTGCCGGAGCGGGTCTCGGTCCAGATTGACGTAATCACGACACCGTGCGCCCGTTTCGGTCCCTGGGAAGCCCGTATGAGCGCATCCGGGACAGGACGGCCATCGGGGGCGAGAACCCTGCCCTCGAAATAGGTTTTGTTACCCAGGCGAACAATTATATTACTGACGCCTGTTTTCTGCATGATGATGAGCTCCGGGGAATAACCCTCTTTGGAAAAGCGCACCTCGACCCTGTTATCGCGCGACAGGTTTTTCAGCCTGAATTTCCCCTGGGCATCGGTATATACCTCGTGACCGTCATGGGTATACCATGTCCATGCGTCGACGAGCGCCCCTTCGAGCGGTTTGCCGGATTCATCGTACACGACCCCGCCGAGCTCATGGGGATCGATCTCCTGTGCTTTCCCGCCGATAAATTCGGTGATGGTGTCATCGGGCTCATTCATAAAACCGCAAACCTGAGCCGCCTGTTTTCCGGCTTGTTTTTTCTCGCCGATAGGGAGGGCGCAGGTAACCATGACCGAGAGCACGGCGACGATAACCGTGCCCGCCAGAAAACCGCGCGAAAGACTCCGTATTCTCTTCCCTTTATCCGAGAGCATGACCTCCACGCGGCGGAGGAAGGCATGTTTCGAGATAACGAACCCGGCTGCCATTTCGGTAACGAATCTCCGGCGGGAACGGTTGGAAGCAAGCCCGACGAGCATTTCAATATAGACAAAGGGCTCCGATACGCTGTCCAGCACGGCCTCGTCGCATGCGTGCTCGGCAAGCACGACGACCTGATCGGTCGCAAGCCATACAAGCGGGTGGAAGAAAAACAGCGCCCGAACAACTGACACCACTGAAAAAACGAGCGCATCGTTCCGTTTCACATGCGTGAGCTCGTGAACTGCAAGCGCGCTGAGTTCTTCATCCGTAAGACCATCGGTGAACCCGGCGGGAACGAGCACAACGGGATGAAACGTTCCGGCGGTGAGGGGAGCCGGTACTTCGGGATTCTCGATGACAGTAAATCCCCGTCTTATGCCGAGCCGCTCGCGGGCTGTCAGGAAAGTGTCAATGACCCTCCGGTCGGTAAGAACGACTCCGGTTCGCTTCCATCGCCAGATGCACAGCCGGCCGATAGCCATCCACACCAGGAAGAACACTGCCCCCAGAGCGTATATGGCCAGTCCGAGCGCCCATGGATAATCGCCCGGTTTGAATGGAAACGTTCCCGTCGATCCATTTTTGTCTGTTTCCGCGCCTGTACTTATCGATGGTTCTATCACAAATCCATCGGGCTGTCTCATGGAAGGCGCGGTGTATGCGGGAATAATGGTAATCTCGGCCTTCGGCGTTTTGAGAATCGAGGTTGTCCATACAAGGAGCGGAATTACGGGAAGCGAGCAGAGGAGGACGGCCCAGAAGACATGACGAACCGCGGCGCTCTGCCGTCTGAGCATGAATACAATGAGGGCTACTGCCGCGATGAGCAGGGATGACTGCCATGCAACGGATATGAGCAGCCTGATCGTATGATATCCGAAGGCATCGAGAACCGAAAATATTTGTGTGGAAGTCATTAGCGTTTCTCCTTCTTGTGTTCGGCGATGAGTCGCTCGATTTTTACAATATCATCTTCGGGGACGGAACTGCTTTTCAGAAGCGTTGCAACCAGTATCGAGGCTGAACCGCCGAATGCCCGGTCCATGAGTTCGTTGAGCATGCTCCTTTTTGCCTGTTCCTGGGGTACCTGTGCACTGTATACATATTTTTTGCCTTCACGTATCCGCTGCACATATCCCTTTTTCATGAGGATCAGAAGCATTTTCCTTACCGATCCCCCTGTCAGCTCTCGTCCCTTTTCGAGGAGCGCATTCTGCATATCCTCCGGTGCGGCCTGTTTCAGCGACCACAGCATCTGCATGAACTCGAGCTCCACCTCGGTCAGGGTACCTGCTGCCCGTCGAGCCATTGGTTTCTCCTGATTAAAGATTGTACGTTCGCATCAGTCTGTCATAAAAGTAAATCCGGCCTCTGAGGCGTATTCTATAAGTAGATACATTCGTGTTTATAATTTGTAAAACCATCGCTTCGATGCAATGTTCAATGGAATATTCTGTCCAGTTTTTCCAATAATTCATCGCTGTTTAATCCCAACTTTGCTGCAAGAATACCCTGAGGATCGATAAGGTATTTTGTGGGATAATGGTCGATCCGATACAGTTTTACCAGATCGCCATTCTGGTCCTGTCGAATATGAGTCCATTTCAGATTATTCTTGTGTATGAACGAGTATAATTTCTTTTCGTCATCCACTCCGATACTCACGATTTCGAATTTCTTCCCGCCATATCGGTCATAAGCCTCTTTCAAAACCGGAATTTCATTGACACAGGGAGCGCACCATGTTCCCCAGAAATCGAGCAATATATACTTTCCTTTATTTTCTGCCAGATTAAAGCCGGTCGAATCCATAGTGACTGCCTTAAAATCGGGAGCCGGGAGACCAACCTCGAGTGAAGGGAGATCGACCTTTCTGATGGTGATATGGTTTCCGAACCGATCTGTCTCGACAACCTGATATGTTCTGCCCAGAACAGTAAACGGCTGATTAACCTGAGCATAATAATCTTCATCGGGATCGAACATGCGGTTCTGATTGGTGTCGATCCACAGATTGCTGGACTGCCTGTATTCGATATCCTGGCTCTCGATAAGCCCGACCGTGAAAAGCTTCCCGTCCAAAGGCAGCTCGCCGGTCATCATGGAACAATGGGCATATCCCGTATAGATTCTGTTTCCGATGTTTCTCACAATACTTATCCGAATGGTACGAGTTCGTACTTCGGAACCGTCATAAAACTCGATTTCCACATCGGATTCAGCTAATTGACTGATAATTTTTATGTTTCCCCGCTGCAGCTCTTCGCTCCTGAATGTGAGTAACCGGTCATTCGAAAAGTTTTCATCGTTATCTGCATCGAAAATAATGTATTCCCCGCCTTCAGGGCTCTCGACAACACAGACAGAAACGATACAGTCTACCGGCTGCCCGGTATATTTTAGCCGGGCATCGTCAAACCATTCCTGCCCCAATACCTTTATCACACGGTCATTGTTTTTTCTGTCTGATCGGGCCAGATTGTATAAGTACTGGTATTTCTGGAGGTTTATCCAGAACGTTTCTTTAACCGTATAGTTACGCGGATATTCTTTGATGTCTTCCTGCGGCGGGAACCTCGATCCTTCTCCGGAAGCACTGGCATATTCCTGTAATACTCCCATGCTGTCCGTATTGATTTCTCTCAATTCGATTCTTATGGCGCTGTCATTGTCGTCACCGGAAACGGAACCGGGAACAAAACACGTGACGCCCGCCAGCAGCAGGCATATTATTATATTTTTCACTTGTGTAAACAGCATTCGGGGTTTTTCCCGTGTCATGTTTTGATACCTCATGCACATAATCAGAACACCGGTATGTGCGGTTAAACGGAACAGGAATATTCGTGCTCCGTTTTTATGTGAGAATTCCTTCTCACCATATTTTATATATAAGTCGGTTTATTGTCAAGCAAAATGTGAGAATTTCTTCTCACATACGGAAAAAACAGGGCTTCACCTTGACCGATATAGACAGGTAACACCATGTTACTATTATTTATATGAAAATATTAAATGAGGGTATAAATAGAATCGGCGCTGAAAGCAACAACAGAGTTTGAAACGTTCGGTAACCACTCCATACGGTGATCATTCCGGTCTGTTATGGTTTCTTTTTATCGAAAAGATGGAAAATACCTTTCAATTCCTCGGGAGAGATGTACCTGTTATTGACCAGGTACGAGACCATACCACCGGCTGACCCGGCGAATACACGGTCGATAAAATCGCTCAGGGCATTCTGCATAACGTTCTCGTTTTCCACGAGCGGGTAAAAAGTAAAGGTACGATCCTCGACATCATGGCCGACAGCCCCTTTCTGCTCCAGTGCCCGTAACAGTGTCTGTACGGTGCTGTGGGCGATCGGTTCGGACTCGTTGAGTATATCGGTGATCTCTCGCGCGGTGGCCTGTTTTTTCTCCCAGAGCACCCGCATTATTTTCATCTGGACGCGACCGAACTGTAAATCAGCCATATCGTCTCCTGTTCTGCGAGAAAGACTACTCTGATAAATTTAGTCTGTTAAATGATAATGTCAAGCTTTTTCCCCTTTAATAATTTGGATATACGAAGCAGAAACATATACCGTAGTGATTGACAACTGCCAGTTATTATTGAGATTACTATTATAATTCGGATGATGATACGGGGGAAAAGGGTACATTCTGGAAGCTTGTCATGACAGTTATTCCGGAAAAGGAAGAAATAATAGTTGCCGGGTATACGCTTTTCCGTTTAATTTTCATTGAAAACAAACGTTTTATAAGGAGGAAAATCATATGGCATCAATTTCCAGGAGACTATGTATTGTCACGATTATACTCTGTGTTTTTGCGGTTTGGAGCGGATGGTTATTCGCTGCGGAAACACAGGATTTCTCTTTTGTCGTTTTTTCCGATGTTCATATACCGAGCCACGGATTTCCCATCGGACAGCCTCTCGACGAGGAATCCCTCATGAAAATATACAATCCGCAGCGTATCAAACAGTTTGTGGATGAATACCTGACATTAAGTCCGGAACCGGCTTTTGTCATCAACTGCGGCGATACGGGCGATGTCGGCTGGACAGCGCTTCTGCAATTGTATGTCAAGCTTATGCAGCCTATCGTCTCCTCAGGGATACCTGTTTATACCGTTGTGGGAAACCACGAGCTGGATTATACGGGCATTACCTCCGAGGACCTCGCTGAAATATTCGATCCTCTCGGACCGTCGCAGATCGGACGACATGGTACACGTTATTCTTTCGATTACGGGGGCTGCCATTTTGTTTTCCTCAACAACCGTCCGATTTCCGGCCTGATACGTCTCAATCCCGATGAACTGGAATGGCTGCGCAGCGACCTCAAATCCATCCGTAAAAATATACCTGTGCTGCTCTTTCTGCACGCCAACATGCTGGAGGACGATACCTGCAAGATTGTGGAAATTCTCCAGCCATACGAATATCCCGTGATATTTCAGGGACACAGGCATACGGCGGGTATCGGGCAATGGGGTGGAGTGCCTGTCGTTTTGACGGGGTCGCTTTACGGAGGCAAACCCGAAGCCGGCAGCTACCGTATCGTGACCGTGAAATCCGGCAGGATAACGGTAAGGAACCGGGATTTCGCACAACCTGCTGGAACTCTTGATCCGGAAGAGGTTATCGAGGTTCCTGCTCCTGGTCCGCGTTTGAGTATCAAGGTTCCGAAAAAAAGCATCCGCGGAGATGCTGCTGTAGTACAGGCCGAAATAAAGCCCGTAGTTTCAGGTGTTGTCGAGTGTTGTTTCCCCGGATTCGGCGACTGGGCGCCGATGACGGGTGGAAAAGGAAAATGGAAACTGGGAATCTCTCTTCCTGCCCCTCCGGGACGTCACTTTCTGGCTGTACGGTTCAAGGGCGATGACGGGGCTGTCGTTCTGGCGCATACCGTTATCGAAAAACCCGGCGAGGGTGTCAGTCAGGTATGGGAGAAGAATCTTGGCTCGGCTGTCATGGGGACTCCTGTCATTCAAGGGGATCTGGCGTTTATTCCTTCTGTCGAAGGAGGTGTATACGCCTTACGGCTCAGGGACGGCAAGGAGGTATGGCATCGGAAAGGCGTGAAGGGGCAGATTTTAGGAGGGATGGCAGCCGACAGCGGTATGCTTTATTATGGAGAAGGGCGTACGGTATATGCCTGTGATGTAAAGTCCGGAAAGCTTCTCTGGCAAACGCCGCTCGAAGCCTCGATCGTTGCGGGCATCACTGCCGGAGATGGCAGGCTGTATGTACCGGCTGGGGAGCGAAAGCTCTTTTGTCTCGATGCCCGGAATGGTATGAAACTGTGGGACTATTCAGCGGATTTGCCTATTATAATGGAACCCGCCACGAACGGCAGTATGGTGTTTTTCGGAGCAATGGACGGCTATTTCCGGGCTCTGGATTCGAAAACCGGCACAGAGGTCTGGATCAGCCGGATGTCCGCGATGGAAGACAATTATACCACCGCCCCCTTCTGGCCTCCGGTCATAGCCGGGGACAAAGTTATCGTCAGCAAAATACCCGCGGGAAAAGAAGAACTGAACCTCGTGGCATTTTCCGCGGCGGACGGTAAAAGAGTATGGTCACGGCAACTGTCAGCCGGAACCTACCGGTTGGCGCTGAATCCGGAAAAGACGCGGCTGTTCACACCTTTTTCGCAGAATGACCGCAGGGGTGTGCAGTGTCTGTCCGTTGAGGACGGTTCCCTTATGTGGGATCAGCCGGATGGTCTGTTCATGAACGCCGCATGCGCAACCGGGAAAGAATTGCTTGTCCGTGACGGCGGAAGCATCTGCGGTATCGTTGCGTCAACGGGACAAGTGAAGTGGACATACCGGACAACCATAGGACCGCAGGGGTCTTATTACGGCCCCGGTGCCATGGCGGTCAGTGATACCATGGTGATTGTAGGAACCATGGACGGGTATGTACTTGCATTGAAATGGCAGCCATGAATGACTTTAACCTGAATATTTCTTAAACAATTTCGCAACGGAGACACGGAGAAAAGCCATAATATCAGTCAAAACCGCATTAAATGAGTCGAGCAATGGTGTGTTCGTTCTTATTGTTGTTTATTGCCATAACGCACGTTCAGAGACTGTCTGTATCGATAATTTGAAACCTTTGAAATAATAAGTGAGTAATAATTTGCTTGCATTTTTGGCACAATAGAGTTAACATATAAAATATACAGTGTGTTAACTCCAAAT
>JAJFUH010000004.1 GCA_021372535.1 bacterium | reverse complement strand
AATTATGATTACGACAAAAACGACGAAATAGACTGTATTGGTCTGCGAAGGTTCCTCGATTTCAAGACGTTTGTGGGTTTCGGACCTGAGCTGCCGGGGAGCAGGCACCGTTTCATTTTCGATGATTTCGGGTTCTGCCTGTTTGGGTGTTTCGGTTTCTGTCCGGGATATTTTCTCGTCCGGAACGGTTTTTTCCACGGCGGCTTCGGAAGAAAGATCAAAAAGTGTGGGCTCCCCGGTTTTTTCTTCCGTGGCCGGACTTTCAGCGGAAATTACCGGCACAGGTTCTCCCTGCTCTTCGACTGGCGGCTCGTCTTTTCTTTCGGGAATAATTATCTCTGATTGTTTCTCCCGCCGTTTGGATTCCTTTTTGGGCGGTTTTGGAGGAGTTTCTTCTATCACCGGCTGAACGGGTGGTTTCGGCTCGATGATTGACTGTATCCTGTTTTCATATCTGAGGATGACTCGTTCGGGATCGATCCCGATGACCTGGGCATATTCACGGAGAAAAGCGCGTAAAAACGGCTGCGGAACAACAGAGAAATCTCCGTCCTCGATTTTTCTGAGTATGGAAACGCTGATTTTCATGACATCATAGATGTGTTCGAGCGTAACGCCCTTTTTCATCCGCAGTGCTCTGAGCTCTTCATGGAGAGGTATCATGTATGTGACTCCGTGTTGATGCCAAAGTAACCAAATCTCCCGCCGGAAAATGCATGGAGAGATTCCATGAGCTTTGCCAGCGGAAGTCCCATAACTGTAAAATAACACCCTTTGATCGATGTCACAAGTGCTGATCCATACCCCTGTATACCGTATGAACCCGCTTTGTCAAGCGGTTCTCCCGTCCGTACATAACGGTGGATAAGACATGGTGTCATCGCACGAATCGTCACTTCCGTGGTTTCATAATCCGATACCATTCGGCCGCTCGTGACATCCAAAAGGGCAAAACCGGTAAATACCCGGTGGGTGCGGTTCTGAAGCTTCCCGAGCATTTCCTCAGCCTCGTCCGGCGTCGATGGTTTGCCGAGAATCTCGCTGTCGAGGACGACAATGGTGTCGGAACCGATGACAATTCCGCTTTCGAGGCGGCCGCCTACAGCCCGGGCTTTATTTTCCGAGAGCCGTACGACGTGCTGAGCGGGAGTTTCATGCTCAACCACATTCTCCTCGATATCCGATATGATGATGGAAAACGGATGACCAAGGAGTTTCAGTAATTCCTGACGGCGGGGGGATTTTGAAGCAAGCACAAGTTCACACACTATAATTCCCTCGTATTCAGCACAATGGTTACCGGCCCGTCGTTCACAAGCTCGACATGCATGTGAGCTCCGAAAATACCCCCCTTTACCGGCACACCGCTATCAGAGAGAACCGCCGTGAAACGGTTGTAATAATCCACTGCTTTTTCGGGAGCCGCGGCTTCTCCGAAATAGGGCCTCAGTCCCCGTTTCACATCACCGAAAAGGGTAAACTGGCTGACGATGACTATTTCTCCGGCTATATCCGTGACCGAAAGATTCATTTTCCCTTCGTCATCGGAAAAAATTCTAAGCCCGATACATTTTCGGGCAAGAAGCTGTATATCCTTTTCGGTATCCTCGTGGTGCACACCGAGGAGAATAAGCAATCCGTGGCCGATTGAGGCGACAACACTTTCATCAACCGATACACTGCACCGTTCGACTCTCTGTACGACTCCGATCATGAATCATGTCCGTTCAACAACCCTGATATACGGGCACCAGGACAAACAAAGCAAAAGGCAGCCCATCGAATATACCTGACGAATAGACTGCCTTTTGTATATGGTTTAATAATTTGTATTAGACAGCTTCTTTCAGTTTCTTCCCGGGTTTGAACTTGGGAACATTTGCAGCCGGGATTTTGATGGGCTTGTTGGTCGCCGGATTACGGCCTTCACGGGCAGCACGTTTGACAACGGAGAATGTTCCAAATCCGACCAGGCTCACCTTGTTTCCCTTTTTCAGAGCACCGGTAATGCTTTTGATGATGGATTCCAGCACCTTAGCAGCCTTTACTTTCGGAATGCCGGCATCCTGAGCTGCTTTGGCCACGAGCTCGTCTTTCGTCATTGCTTCACCTCCTTAGCGTTAGGTATGTACACGTTAGTTGTTACAATAATTCCAGCAAGGATGCATGTCAAGCGAAAATTAGCATAAAATGGACGTTTTCGCGATTTTTTTGTCAATAACTGGTCTGTGATGTCCCTCTTCTTCGTTCAACTTTGATGTCGGGAAGGTCTTTTATGTTTACTTTGAAATAGTAACCCTCGTTCACTCCCGAGGGAATCCATGATATGTTTGCCTCCCAGCAGTGAAGATTCCTGTTGATGACGAGCCGGTGAAAAATGAGGCTCTTTTCTTCGATATCGTAGTACAGATAATAGTTCACCGAGAGATTCTTCGTCGGAGAAAATGAGATGTTCGGTTTGATGTTGTTGCTCGTTGTATACTTGTATTTGCCGCTCGAATCTTTTCCTGCCCTTCTGATCTGGTACGTATGCGAAAATCTCAGATTGAATCCCGAGGAGGTGCCGCTTTCGCCCGATGTATCCTCATCGCCGCCGATTTTCTCGTCGAGAGTAAAATCATCTCTCCCCAGATTACTGCTCGAATACTCCCGCGAGGATTTTCCCATGAATGCAAAGTTCGTCTGCGAAAGCCCCACACTGGTGGTTATGCTCACATTCGTGAGATACGGGCTGGTGAGATGGAATTTGTCGTCATCATGGTAAAAATCATGGCTGGAGGACAACCGGGTTGTCATGTATTTCTTGAGCGGCGTAAAATCGAGCGTGGTCGTAAGCGGTGATATCGGCCGCTTGTCTTTTTCAAAATCGGCTGATGACGAGAAATTGAGGGCGAACAGATCGAACTTGTTCTCTTTTTCATTTTTTACGGTTTTAGCCTGGATGAGATTCCTGAGATTTATGCTGACAGTGTTCACACGGCCTTTGTCGAGGTCGTTTTTATCGAAACGGAAATATGCATCGGCGTTTTCTCCAAAAAATGACCGCCGCTTGCCGTACGTGTATGAAATGGACGGCGTGATAACATGACGGAGACCCGTCAGGCTGCCGATCGAAGGATTGAACGTGCCATACACCGTTGTCCCCAGCCCCAGCCGTGCGGACAGATTATCATTCCGACGGTACCGTTCTTCGGCGACGTATTTGTTCGAGGCCGAGAAACTCTCCGAAAGCTGGAGCGACGGTTCGGATACAAGCCAGCCAAGGAGTTTGAACGAGCTCGACAACCCGGCCGACATGTTCATCTCACGGTCGAATTTGGAGACTTCGACGGTATCGATTAATCCGGGATTCGGATTTATGGTTTCCTGCCTGGTCTCGCCGGAATTTTTAAAATCCGAATCGAACGAATAATATATCGATTCATACCAGGCCGGTTCTTTCTTTTCCGTGGTACTCTCCGGCTCCATGTATTTTCGGCGCTGTTTTTTAGTGTCCTGTTTACCGAACAACGCTTTTCTCGGTTTTCTGAATCTCAGGCTTGGGAGAACGACGGAGCTGTTTTCCGTATCGAGATTTTTCTGGTGGCTGAATGTGGTCGTCAGACTGTTTCCGCTCTCTTCCCACCGTTTGGATATCGACAGCGAGGATCGCATGTCCCTGTTGAGACGTTCGTACATATTGGTGGAATTGTACCGAGAATAATCCATGCTCTGGAAATTCCCCGATCCGGTTATCGACAGGGTGGGGGATAGAGTCTGAACGTGCGATACCTGGAGCTCCCATTCTTTCGTGCCGGACTCCGAACGGTCCTCGTACGATCCGAAAACCGAACCGGAGAGATTGTACCGTTTGTTGTAGCTTAACCAGTCTTTCACAAGCCAACCGTTACGTTCCCTCAGCACACCGGCCATGCGAAGGTCCCAGAATTCCGATGGCGCAAAATAGTATCCGAGGTTGGATACATATCTCCCGTCACGCCGTGAGGAACCGTACCGCGGGGTGAGAAAGCCCGACTGTCTTCCCTGGGCGATGGGATAGACATAAAAAGGGAACCACATGACCGGGATATCGTTGACATACGCGGTAATCGGCTTTATGATGATCTTGTCTTTAATGATGAATTTCATCTTTTTCCCCGCGAAATAAAAATGAGGATGATCCTCGATATCGCAGGTTGTGAAACTTCCGTTCGCCACATACAGGGTATCATCCGAAACGCGTTTTATCGTGTCTGAATGATAGAATCCCGTTTCGTATTTTGTCTTTCCCTGGGCGATGACACCTTCCTGCGTGCGGAGATTGTACTTGATCGTGAGACCCCGCAGCTCTTCGCCTCCCTGGTCGACGAATAACGGCGTATCGACCAGAGCGCCCGTGGAATCAGGCCTGCCCGCTGCCTCCATGTATTCGTAATTCTGCCAGTAGGTTATCTCGTAGCTTTTCAATGTTCTCCCGACATACTTGATCGTGGAATTCTTTGTCATGACCACTTTACGGTCATCGAAATAATAATCGATCGATTCCGCGCTGTAGTCGAGCGAATCGGAAATGACATATCCCTCGAAATCAAGCTTCCTGACGGGATTTTCCTGGGTATGCGCCTGACAGGGGAAAAAGTATAGGAAAAGGATGGCTACGAAATACCGGACTTTCATCAATGACCTGTGATGTTTACCACTGCTTTACGTGTTCGCGGTCCGTCGAATTCGCAGAAATATACACACTGCCACGTACCGAGCACAAGTTTTCCGTCATCGATCGGGATAAATACCGAAAAACCCATGAGGGATGCTTTTATATGTGCTGCCGAATTTCCCTCGCTGTGACGGTAGTTGTTTCGCCAGGGGACAATCTGGTCAAGTGAGGCAAGAATATCGAATTTCACATCGGGGTCTGCATTTTCATTGATGGTGATACCTGCGGTGGTGTGGGGAATGAAAACCTGGCAAACGCCGTTTTTTATTCCCGCGGACGATACAATGTCCCGAACCTGGTCGGTAATGTCGATAAGTTCCGACCGTGAACGAGTAGTGACGCGGAAGCTCTCAATCATTGATCGGCTCCTGTCATTGCTTGACCATATTGATGCTGTCGAGCTTTCTGCGTGCTTTGTTGACCGAGCTTGAATCCGCCACCTCGCTGATTATTTTCGTATAGGCGTTCACGGCGGAAACACGGTCGCCTTTCCGTTCGGCAAGTTCGGCATATTTTAAAAGAGCATTGTTCCGGAGCTCCGTTGTATTTCTGGTGTTATAATAAATCTGTGAATAGAGCTGAAGAGCGTGGCCGTCATCGACTTCTTCATAGAGTTGTGCCAGGAAATACAGGATGTCCGGTTTTTGAGCGGTCTTGGCATATATCAGGGCTTTTTCAGCCGAGTGGATGGAATCGAGGGTCCTTCCTTCCTGGAAGAACATGTTCGCCAGAGCCATATGGATATCGATCATGTAAGGATTTTTCGGGTAATCGCTGATGATTCTCTTGTATGCTTTTTCGGCATCCTGCCAACGGTTGATCTGCGTACAGCACCGCGCAACCCCCCATAATGCCCTGACGGAGGCAAGATACGAAATATCGATCGAAAGCGAGATGTCATACCATGCGATGGCGGTATCATAGTTCGTCCATGACTCATAAAGGGAGCCCAGCTTCAGAAGCATGTTCTGGGCAGTGGCGGTATTTTTTTTACGGTTGGACAGTTCTATGAGAAAACTGGTGGCGCTGTCTTTTTTATTCATCGAAACATAGGTATCGGCCATGAGAATGCCTGCCGAATCAACATATGCGCTGTAGAGCCTGTTATTGAGGAGAACCCAGTAATTTTCGATTGCTTCCTGGGGCTGCCCGGTCATGCGGTAATAATTGGCAAGATCGAACAGAAGCAGCGGTGTCCGCGGGCTTTCGGGATATTTAGAGATAAAATTTTCCGCTATCTGGATTTCTGAGGTGTACTGCCCGGTTTTGAATTTGATCCGTTCCAGATAATACAACGCCTCGTCATGATTTTTATCGTTTTCCGGGGTGTTGGCTATGTAGTTCAGAAATGCATTTTCCGATTCGATAAACCGTCCCGATTCAAACAGGTTTTTCCCGAGCCTGATGTACGCTTCCATATTGTCGGAATAAGAAGGAAACTCGATCGCAAGCCTGTTAAACACCCTGCTTGCCATTTCCGACTGGTGATTCTGCTCGTAGGCGCGACCGAGATAATACAGGGCCTCGTCGATATTCTGCCCTTCGGGTGTTTCGGCGAGGTACTTTTCAAAACGTTCGATGGAACCGGTATAAAATTCGAGTTTGAAAAGACACACGCCCTCTTTCATGACCGCTTCATGGGCGGCTGGTGAAGCCTGGTAATTTTTGGTAATATCGCTGAAAACATTTGATGCGCGCTGGTATTCTTTTTTCTCAAGATATGCATTCCCCGCCATGTAGAGCATGTCGGGAATCAGCGGCGAGGTGCCATATAACTGCGTGAAGTCTTTGGACAGCGCTATGCACCCGTCCAGGTCATCCGTATCGAGGAGAAGCTGACAGTATGAGAAACGAACTTTATCGCCGTATTCGACATCGGGCGGCAGCTCGCACGCGAGTGAAAGATAATGTTTCTTTTCGGCATACCTCCCAAGCTGTCCCGTGGCTTCCGCAAGATAATACAACGCCCTGACCCGGTCCTGTTTGCCGGTGATCGAATCGACCATGTCATACAGAATTACCGCGGCGCTGTCAGGCTTTCCCGTATCGAGAAGGTATGAAACGTTATCGAGCTTTTCATCGAATTCCTGCGCCGAAACAGGGACGGTCGAAAGCGTCGCGAGGACTATGATCAATCCGCATATTTTTATAAATGTATTCATACCGTACATCTCAGGCGCCATCCGGAGGCTTTTTCATGATCACGATTCCGGGGAAAATATATCTCTATTTGTTACTTACAATTATACGAAATTTATCAAAAAAAAGACACCACTTTTTTACCATACTTCAATCATAATAATATTTATATTTCATTTCGGTGATATAAATCACTTTTTTTTACTGATTGACATGGACTTTAATGTTATTTATTCTTACTATCAGGCGTAATGCAGTAAGTATTTTAAGGAAAGGAACGAAAATGGCGCTTGCTGAAGGCGAAAAGGGAGAACAGATACGCAAACTGCTGGAAATTCTTTCGAAAATCCCGATTTTTGAAGACCTGTCAATCCGATATAAACGACTTATTCTCTCGATTTCACGCAGAATAAACATGCCTCAGGGCGGTGTACTCTGCAAGGAAGGAGGGGATCCGGATGAAATGTATATACTTCTTATCGGCAAATTGGCGGTTTCCATTAAAGGCTCCGGAACGATCGCCACGATAAATCCCATCGGAACAATCGGAGAAATGGGTGTATTTACCGACGAGAAGCGCTCGGCAACGGTTACCGCGATGACCAATTGCGCCCTTCTCGCAATCCGCTCTCTCGATTTGAACAGGCTTATCGAGACCGAGCCGCGTTTCGGTACCAATATCATGCGGAAAGTCATCAAGATACTTGCCGCCCGGATTCAGGAACACAATGTCCGTATCCGTGAATTCCAGAATTACATTATGAGCCAGGAAGAAAAAGAATCCGATTCGAAGTAATGGAATTTACCACGTTAATCCGGCGTATTCTCTCAAAAAACCGCAATATCCTCCCTCTTACCCGGAATCATTCTAAAAAACAGGGATTCCTGTGCAGCTTATGTTACTCCCTGTATCATTCACTGACGCCGCACCATTCCAGCGCGGTAAATGCATAGAGTCTGGCGGTTTTCACCAGTTCCGAAAGGGGTACCTGCTCGGTCGCTGAATGAGCGTGTTTGAGCTTTCCCGGTCCCACGCAGATAGCAGGTATGCCCGAAACACGTGAGAAAAGCCGTGCATCGCAGGATACCGGCCAACCGGCTATCCGGTCCGATACACCGGCATCGGGAGCGACTTCCTGCATGGTTTTCACGATAGGATGGTCGGGTGGAACCTCGTATGCCGCATTATGGAGCTTGTCGTACCGGATTTCAAAATGGTCGCGGAGCCATTCGTCTCCTTTTTCCAGAATCCACCGTCTCATATCTTTTTTTACATCGTCGATATCCGTGTTCGGGAGGAATCCCATGCCGCCTTCCACTTCACACCGGTCAGGCACCATGCTCGGCCACTCGCCCGATCTGATCATGCCCACGCAGAGCTGGATAGGGCGGTGTTCAAGATGGTTGAAATAGGGATGATCCATGAAATTCTCGATCATGTACCGTTCGTAATCTTTCAGAATATCAATGGCCTGAAAAGCTTTTTCAATAGCGGATATGCCGTTTTCGATCTCACCCATGTGCGTCGAAATACCGGTCGTGGAAAGCTGAAACCACACTGCGCCGCGGTTTGCCGGGCAGATCACGTTGTCGGTGCATTCTCCCACGATTGCCGCATCGGCGGAATATCCGCCGTGAAGGAGGGACAGTGTCCCGTTGCCGCCGGTTTCCTCGTCTATCACGTGATGGAGGCTCAAACGGCCGGCCGTTGTGATCCCGCATTCTTTGAGAGCCTTGAGCGCAAGGTATCCGGCCACCACACCGCCCTTGTCGTCACAGGCGCCGCGACCGGTGATGATATCACCCTCGCGTCTGGGGTTATAGCCGTCAGCCCATTCCTTCGCGGGCACAATATCGAGATGGGCGTTCAGAATCAGGCTCCGTCCTTGTCCCCCTCCGCCGTAATCGGTCACCAGGTTGCCGCGGCCTTCCCATGAGGGCTCCTTCGTATAGTACGTATATTCCGGGTGACTTTTAATCGAAGGGTCCATGGGAACTATCCGGGGGCTCATCCCGGATGATTCCAGCATACCCTTCATATATTCAACGGCTCCCATTTCCTCGCCGCATACGGATGGGAACCGTATAAGCTCCATTAAAACATCCGCAGCATGATCTTTTAATTTTTCGATTGTCCGGGAAACATTATTCTTGTGTTCGCTGAACAGTGTCATGTTTTGCCTTCCGTTTGAGTTGTCATGTTTAATACTGTATAGAATATTGAATCTTAACGAGCCGGTCAAGTAATATTGAAATTCCTCCATTTTCTTTGTATTACCCATACAATGTTACATCGGTCAGGTTCGAAAAACAAATCCGCGTAAATCCGCGCTCTAAATTCATGAACAGATAGGGTTATATGTTTTTCCGTAAAACCGATCAAATCATCATAAAGATTGTCAGGCCCGGCAGATATGTAATTCCATCCGGATGAAAAAATCCCAGGGATATGACACATATGATAAAAAATACTTGCGTAGGTATCATAAATGGAATTATTATGCACAAAACTATAAAAGTCATCAAGGCGGCTCGTTTATATCAAAATGTATGCATTCACGCTCTAATTCATTGCTATTACTGTATAAACGGCAGCCGTTAAGACTTTTTTGTTTTACCGTTTTACAGTACGTTTTTTTCCTGTTCACCGGTTCACCGGCATATCCCATACTGCGGGTGGTATTGTCACATTATCACAAGGAGTTACTATGCAAAAAATGTCAACGTTCCTCACCGCCATTTTTATATTTCTGACCGCATTGATACCGGCTTTCGCCGAATCCGGCAGCAATCCGGCATGTGCGGCATGTGGCGGATCGATATTATTTGTCATCATCGCTGTTGTGGTAATCAATATCGCCATACTGGTCTGGGTTGTTAAAGATGCAAAAGCCCGCGCGGTCGGAAGCCCCGTCGGCTGGCTTATTCTTGTTCTCATTACCGGCCCTCTCGGTCTGATCATATACTTTTTCTCGCGACCTAAAGGAAAGCTCTCTCCCTGCCCGTCATGCGGAAACAAACGTCTTGAGGCCATGTCCAAATGCCCTCATTGCGGAAACTGAAAACCAATCCGTATTTCTGGCTGTTAATGTTCATGCTCCCATTTTTCCTCGGATTCGCCGATTCGTTCAGAAGCCCCGGAAAACAGGTGAGCGCACGGTTATATATACAGGGCGTGGGTTTGTATCACCGCTGCTCTCATTTCGGCACATCAGGTTTTATCAAATGCAGATACGAACCCACATGTTCGCGGTATTCGGTTGAAGCGGTCAGGCGGTATGGTATCAGGAAAGGGCTGGTTTTAACGGTCAGGCGGATTAGTTCATGCAGACAGAGTGTCCCGCCTGGCACCTATGATCCGGTACCCTGAGTTTTCCGGACGATGCGGGTTGGAAATGTCCTGCTGCCATCGGTCCGTCCGCCACGGAAATAACCGCGAAATCACTCACATCTTTCTGGTCTATTGGATACCTTATGCGATTAAACTCTATCCTGATCTGTACGGCTCTCGTATGTACCATCATGAGTTCTCTGTCATGCGACAACAGCATTTTCGGGAGCAGCACCTCCGACTCCGGTTCATCACCCGGCAAAGCTATTCACCTGGTCGTGGGCGGCCCCATGGTATCCGGAACGCTGGATGCAGGCAAGGAACGGTGGTATTATTTCGATGCCATCGCCAATCAGACGTACATTCTGTATTTGGACGACGCAAAATCTCCATCGAAAAATTACAACGGTTATGTACAGGTGGCTGTTTTCAGACCGGATTATATAACCAGATATTCTGTTTCTGGCGGTTCCCACTATATAACCGACCCCTACACGTTCACTGCGCTGGCAACTGAACGGATATATCTCCAGATAACCGGATGGTCCACGACAAGTTTCGGGTCATTCGGGTTACAGATCGCGGTGAAACTTTAGGATTGATTACTACTGCGGCGGCGTTTTCCGAACGCCGCCGTTTTTTTTACAGGCTCTCAAATACCGGCCTTCCGTTGTTCAGTATCGTAGTGTGTTCCCTTGCAGACGGTATGATCTGCATACATGTTCCGAACAGGGCACTGCCCCTGATATGCAAAATACCGCGTAACTATCCCCACAACAACATTTTATGTTAAATCTACACCGGCTCATGATTGCTTGTTTCCGGTGATTGTTACCGCGACGATCGTCCGTCAACGGTTGATAACCGTATCGTGAAGATGTTTTTTTCGGGCATTTCAGGTTATACTTTTACCATGAGCGGCAACGATGTATATTTCATGCGCAAAAATTGTATCACAATTACTCAACACCATGGTATTTTCCGCAGCATACAATACGTCACCATGTAGTTTTGCCGGAGTGTTCCGGCGGATCAGGGTGACTGATTTCATACTGCTCCGAAATTAAGGCAAAGAATATGAACCTCACCGTTTACACCGGCCCCGACCCAGCGGCCAACATCGAAGAGCTCCTCAGCCGGACACCGCTCGCTGCGGGTCCTGTGTGCGCCGTGGTACCCGATTCGTATTCGGTCAGAGAGATGGAGCGGCGTCTCGCCGGCTTTTCGGGAGATGCATGCCTCGGGCACCGTGTATTCACCGTC
>JAJFUH010000003.1 GCA_021372535.1 bacterium | reverse complement strand
ACCATTTTTTGATTACTGCTCCGGCGAATAAATAATGATACTGATATTTGGAATAGATGCCGAAACAAGTTCGGCATGACACAATCTTATGTCACTGTTTAACCACCGAAGCAATAATTTATTCATACATGGCCCATCCGGGATAATGCCATGCAATGGAAGTAATCACATTTTCGGGTTATCACAACCGATTTAACGCCCTGTCTATAACATACCGTCGAATCGCATCGGAATAGGGGAGCTCGTCCTGCCCGCCGAGCGAGGATAGTTTGACAGCGCACCCCTCGAGCCGTGAAACGTTGGCTGCGACCAGGGTGCGGTGCATTTCCAGAATCGCTTCATAGGGTCTCGGAATCTTTCTGAATGAATAAAACTCGTTCAGTTTTTCAAACATATTCAGGTTCCAGTTGCCCTGGAGCACGAAATTACGGTTTTCGTTTGCTGTATAAACATCGATGTGGTAGCCTCTTTCCGTCGGATAGTTACCGATATGGCACATCCCGATGACGGGCGGCTGGCCGTCGCGCGGTTCCATGGTGAGAACACAGAGCGATGCCCCGATTATTTCTTTTTCGACTCTCCATTTGCGCATGTCGATACCGAAGTGTCCGGTGAAATAGACCGAGTCTATTCCGCCGCCCAATGCCGCATGAGCGTAATTCAAAACATGGGGGAAATGCCAGGTGAAATGGGCCTCGGCTCCGTACGCTTCAAATGCGCGAAGCGGGCCTTTTTCCCTGACAAAAGCCTGCATCTCATATACTTCCGGGCCGAATTCGAGCTCCGATGCGCTCATGACCGGAGCATCGTACTTTTTTGCCATGCGGATTATTTCCTCGGCATCCTCGATCGAAGCGGTAAAAGGGCGATTGATAAAGGTGGGTTTCCCCTGTTCAAGCCCCGGCTGTGCGAGTTCCAGAGCCATGCGGTAGTCGGCATGCTCGATATAGAGACAATCGCATTCGTTTGAGAGTTTAACCGGATCGTTGTATATTTTTTCGTACGTGGGGCCTTTCAGCGCTTCCGCGAGGCCGGGACAGTCATCCCAGAGCGCATAGGTTTTTACACGGACTTCTTTGGGGTACTCTTTCGGCGGGTTTTTGAACATTGCGGCAAAGCCGTGCGAACCGACTCCGAGGACGCCGAGTTTCAAAAACTTCATATCTTGTGCGTAAGCGGGGGCTTTCCCTGCCGCTGTTATTCCGGCAATTCCTGCCGCAGCCCTTTTCAGACTTTTCTGTTTGTCTTCCATGTGTTTGATCCTGTTATCGCTACTGTTTAAATGGCAAATCCATTACTTCCTCCGCACCACGCGGAAACCCAGGCCGTAGTCCCCGTCATTCGGTTTGAACCTGCCGCGATACGCTACACGGCACTTGAAGGCTTTATTGTCCCAGGTGCCGTCACGGATAATTCTGACATCGCCTGAATCCGCGCCTGTCGGGTTTGTCACGCTTTCGCCCGGATAGCTCCCGTACCAGTCCTGACACCACTCCCATATGTTTCCGCTCATGTCGTACAGGCCGAAAGGATTGGCGGGGTATGCTCCCACGGGTGTCGGGCACCCGACATACATGTCATAATTAACCTTGGTGCTGTCAATCGTCCCATCGTCCGTCCCGTACATATACTGTTTTCCTCCGCGGGCCGCGTATTCCCATTCGGCTTCCGTCGGAAGGTCGAAGCCGTAATAGAGGGCAAATGACTTAGACCCGTACCATGAAACCGCCACCACCGGCCAGTTCTCTTTTCCGCCGGTCACCGTGAACGTGCCGCTGCCGTAATTGATCCAGCATTTGTTGTCCCCGCCGTAATCGTAGCCGATATCGAGGTATCGTTCACCCGGCCAATTGCCGGTTTTTCCGTACACATCATCGCTTTTTATTTCCACGTCACCAGATGCAAGTGCGGCATTCAGGTAGGCGGCATACTGCGCGTTCGTCACTTCGTAAGCGCTCATCTCGAAGCCCGATACCGTCACCGTGTGAACAGGACGGCAGCCATCCCATAAGTCGCCGACCTCATCTCCCATCTCGAATGCGCCACCCGGGATGCTCACGAAGGTTATTCCCAGAGAAGATGCATCATGTGAGGAGGCTTTTTGCCCATTCGATCCATCTCCACAGGACAACGTGAGAAAATGTGCAAGAATAATTATTACTGCAAGTTCATAGTGCCGTTTCATGATGTCCTCTCTGATGTTGGCGATTGAGTTGATTGACGGGAATCCCGATAATAAACGATGCCGCCCATATCAAAATATGGAAAGGCTGATAAATCACTATTGTCAGCCGTAAATTCAAATTAAAATATTCATCCCCCTGAAACAAGATTATTATCTCCCGCAAAGTCAAATTTCCGTCTTTTTCCTTTGGTTTTTTACCAGTAATTGTTCTCATTGCGGGATCAGTGGATAATCGCCTGTCTTCATTGACATCTTCATAACCTGCAAGACTGCTAAAGGTGCAATTTTCAGGAAATCCGCTGTCAGACATTATTATTTCATTTCCCTCCCTGTCATAGCAGTCTGAAGATAAATGCTATTGATTTGGACATGATAATTTTCTATCTTACAACAGCATACTGATAAAAATGGAATGAAACAGAACTGACGTTTGAGATTAAAAAACCTGCGTTCCGAACAATTTACCCACACGGTTTGAAACCGGGGCGGGATTGCAGGGTATATAAGGATCGTGACGAATTTTAAGGAGGTTTTATTTAATGGTCGATATGGATGGTTTGCGGGAAGGTTTTTTTAAAGACGCCGAATCCTGCCTGTCACAGAAGGATACTGAAGCGCTGAGGCTCAAGTACCTGGGACGAAAAGGGCTTCTGGCACAGTTCCGCGAAGGTGTGGATTTCAAGTCGCTGACTCCTGAAATGCGCGGTGCATTCGGCAAGGGATTCAACGATCTCAAAAATCTCATGGAAAAAAAGGTGGAAGAGCTGACCGTCTCGTTAAAAAATATATCGGAATCAGCTAAACGGCCTCAACTCGATATGACTCTTCCGGGTTCGGGACATTCGCTCGGATCGCTTCATCCTATCACGCTTGTTCAGATGGAACTTGAAGAAATATTTAAAAGCATGGGTTTTTACATAGAGACCGGCTATGAAGTCGAGGAAGAATATTACAACTTCGATGCCCTCAATACTCCGTTCGATCATCCGGCCCGTGAAATGCAGGATACCTTCTGGCTCACGAACGGCCTGGTGATGCGGACACAGACTTCCGCTGTCCAGGTGCGGGCGCTCGAAAAGTACGGGGCTCCCATGAAAATGATAGCACCGGGACGGTGTTTCCGGTACGAAACGGTCGATGCGAACCACGAGAACACCTTCTATCAGCTCGAGGGTCTTATGGTGGACCGAAACATCTCGGTGGCGAATCTCATCTGTGTTATGAACCTTCTCCTTGAACAGGTGTTTCGC
>JAJFUH010000002.1 GCA_021372535.1 bacterium | reverse complement strand
GGAGCTGTTCTTCGAGGAGTTTCCGCTCGGTAATATCCTGTATGAAGCCGGTGACCTTTATCGGAACGCCGTTTTCATCCCTCACCAGTTCCGCCAGAGAATGGACGATCACTGTCCTGCCGTCATCTTTTCGGTATGCTTCATATTGCAGATCATACACTTTATTCTCTTTAATGAGATTTTCAAGGGCTTTATAAACATCAGGCTCATTCGGAATATTGGCTTTCATTGCCTGCAAAGGTATATATTCATCGGCCGGCTGTAATCCAAAAATCCTCATTGCTTCTTCGGACCCCAAGAATGTATTCGTTTCAATATCATATTCCCAGTTTCCCAGTTTGGCTGCTATCTGGGTTTTTTTGAGACGCTCCTCACTTTCACGCAGATCAATTTCGGCTTTTCTGCGATCGGTGATATCGCGGTAATTGCCTAGAATCCCCTTGACATGGGGATTGTCCATCAGGTTGACCGCGGTCAATTCAATGTATTTATATGATCTATCCTTGCAGAGATACCGGAACTGCATCGTTTTAGTAAGTTCCGGCTGGTGGAGTAATTCCGAAAACTGTTGTTTCACGTACTCCGTATCATTCGGGTGTATGACTCTTAAACCATCTGTTCCGACCAGTTCCTCGGGAGTCCATCCGAAATGAACGAATATATTGGGGCTTTTATACTGTATGATGAAGTTTTTGTCCATGATGACGATAACGTCGGATATATTGGAAATTAGTGTCCGGAATTTCTCTTCGCTTTCACGCAGGTCATTTTCGGCTTTTATTCTCTGGCCGATCATATGGTTCGCCGAGCGTGCGAGCTGTTTGAATTCCCGAAAATTGAACTTGTCTTCCTCAATTTCGATGGATTTTGTCGCGGCGGTCGAAAAGAATGTAAAAAAAATATCGAAGTTATTACGGATAGTGACTGAAGAAATCTTTGAAATACCATAAATCACCACAATCAGTAAGACTATGATAAAGAGTATTTTATCGACATCGTTTTTAATCCTGGCCAGCAGCTCGGATCGCTGTTCTGCTATTACCTTATCTATATCGTCAACATAAACACCGGTGCCGATCATCCATTCCCAGTCAGGTATTCCCTTGATAAATGAAATTTTCGGAGAGAGTGTGCCGGTGGCCGGTTTGTTCCATACATAATGAATATAATCGCCACTGGGTTTCATCGCTGCATTCCGCTGCTCCTGGATGATTTTGATTCTGGTTATATCTATGGTATCCGGCAATGCTACTCCGATGAGTTCTTTCTGCATGTCATTCGCCAGAGTGATGCCATCGAAAGAGGCGATAAAAAAGTATCCGTTATTCCCGAATCGTATTTTTGAAACCCGCTGTAGAATTTCTTTTTGTATGTCGTTCTCCACATCGTCGAGATATTCCCCGGTTCCGATAAAAAAGTTGAGGGGTTCGAAATATTTTATAAAGGCGATTTTAGGGAAATCGTTGCCTTTTTTGTTCGGTTTTGTCCAAGTATACTGATAGAATCCTTCACCTCTTGCTTTAATTATTCCTATCATGTCGCGGATAATATAGTTGCCTTGAGTGTCCTTCATATCGAGCAGGTTTCTGCCTTCCATTTCCGGTCTGTCGGCAAACAGCACTTCGATTCCGTTCATCGATGTGGCAAAGTAATATCCCCTCCCGTTATTGAATCGTATATCGCGGAGTGCATCTTTGATCATTTTCTCGATTTCTGCGTTCGTTTTTTTCCCGGCATTCTCATTATAAATATGCTCGGCAATGATGTGTGCTTCGAGAACCCGTTCCCTGATGGTTTGTTTCAGCCTGTTTTCAGTCTGGGACCTCATGTAGGTGATATAATCTAAAACCTTGTCCACTTCGTTCTTGATCATCAGTTTCTGTGTTTCGGTATAAGTTTTCCGCAGGTTTTCGGATTCTTTTTTGAATAAGGTGTATTCCTGTGAAATCCAGAAATACCCCAGAATGACAATAGGAATAATGGTAACCAATACCATATTAACAAGATTATTATAGACTATGCTGTCGTTTTTATGCTTCATAAGATCTGCCTTTACAGTGAAACATTATCCTGACAAAATTCGGAGTGGTCTGCGGAAAGAGAGTTTATAAAAAACTGCTGTAAATACTCGCAAAAAATAGGCCAAAATAGATATTTCGGAGAATAAACACTATCATATTGTTAATAATCAATATATAACTGATGTATTATTGTTCATTGCCCGGCGTTTTGTCATAAAACCGTCATAAAATGACAAACTGCTTACTATTAAATTTAAACACTATGAATAAAAAAAAGTTTCAATATTATACAATTATGAGTGGGCTATGTTCCCGGCAGCGAGTGAATTTTTACCTTAAACGGCGGCCTAGGTGTTTTTGTCTTGATTGCAGGGTACCGGATAGTATACAATATGAGTATGGCGGCTCACGGATTATCTGTTCCGGTCGCTTTTCTGTGCGGAGAGTGTTCCATGTTTCAGCAGCAGATATCACATTCAGGACAGAGAGGATACTATCATGATACGGCGCGAGTTTCTGCGGTATACATCACGGACAGCTCTTGCTACATTTTTGACTCAGGCTTGGTCGTGTTCCGGTTCTAAAAACACCCGGCGCCTTGTCGATACACCCGAAAAACGGGCTCAATACCTGAAAAACATGCTCGGGCGGCTCTGCACCGACATCGGACCACACACGACAGGCACCCCGGAAATGGAAAGAGCCGCGACGATTATACGGGATGAGCTGAAAGCCGGTATTCCCCTGACCGATTTCGACCGTTATACTTTCGAGAAATGGGAGCTTGTCGGGAAACCGGAGTTTTTCGTGGGCGAGACGAGCCTCGAAGCCGTCCCCCGTCACGGCTGCGCGGGCACGTCTCCCGAGGGTATCTATGGTATCATCAGGAGGACCGAGGCTGGCGGATATGTGATTGCTGACGAGGTATCCGGTAAAATTATTGCTACTATCGCAGTGAGCCCATATGGTCGTGCCATTCCAGGATTTGCGTCCGTGGGGTCGCTGACAGGTTTCGGCATCGGGAAGCAGGATATCCCCGTTCTCGACTCTGCGGCAGCGGATAAAACTCCGGTCCGCGCTGTCGCCCAGGTCAGATTTGTTCCCGGCATGCCCGGCTGCAACGTTGCAGCGACTATTCCCGGAACGAGCAGCGATGAAATCCTGTTCCTTGCCCATGCCGATACCGTTTACACCAGCCCCGGCGCCAACGACAACACCGCCTCGGCGCTTGTCATGATCATGATGGCCCATGCCTTTTCAGGAACGAAACCGAAACACACCCTCACCTTTGTTGCCACGGATGGCGAGGAGTACGGTCTCCTTGGCGCCAGACACTACGCGGAGCGCCGCAGGCAGGAGGGCACGCTCGGTAACATAAAATTCATCACGAACTTCGATTCGCTCACCTATGGCCCCAACCTGTGGGTTACCTCGCTCGACAGTGAGCTCAGGGAGATGCTCCGTACAATCAATGAAGACCTGAAAATCAACGGGACGCCCCGGTTTTCGGACGAGGATGGCTATATCCTTGACAATGCGCCGTTCCGCGATTCGGGAGCACGTGCGGTCAACATGAACAGCCGCGGCTACGACGACCTGACGCTTCCGGTCTACCACCGTCCCGAGGACACCGCCGAAACCGTCCACGAGGACTGTGTGGAGAACTCGTTTCTCGTGTTCACGGAGTACATCCGGCGTCTCGAAGCGATGAAAGGATAATCGGTCGAAAATATATTCTCAAAATACCCTTGCCAATTTAACCTCGATCCATTATCAATGATATAACCGGTTTATGTCAGTAAAACACGGTAATATCACCCGGCCTGTCTGATGAAGAGAAGAAAATCGAAAGCCGTTCATACGGTTCATCCCTCACGGAACGCAACCGTCGCGCCTTCTGAATTACCCGGCGGCGCTGACAGATCGATCTTTCCTGTCGTGTTTGTTGCCGGCGCCTATACGGTGGTCATGCTCGTCCTGTCGCTCACCTATCACCGTATCGGCGGGTACGAGGTCGAGACCGATTTTTATGCCGATTTTGCATTCAATACCAAAAAACTGCTCGCCGGGGATATATCGCTCGATAATTTCGGATTCAAAGGCCCGCTCTACTATATTCTTCTCGCGCTCTTCAGGCTCATGTTCGGCGAATATTTCCGCGCCGGTCTCATCCTGAATGTCCTTGCGGCCGGGGGGAGCATCTGGGTGATGCTTCTCGTCATGCGCCGTCTCTTCGGAACACGGGAAGCCGTTCTCACCACCATTTTCACTATCTCGACCTTCGCGTTTTTACTTTACACTTTCAGTGTTGGAACCGACATGGTATCGGTTCTCTTTTCGTTTCTCGCCGTGTATTTCCTGCTTGCCCGGGAGCGCAGCACCGCCTCCCTTGTGCTTGCGGGTCTGTTTGCGTGTCTGGCATATCTGACCCGTAACAATACCGTTTTCCTCTATCCTGCCGGGCTTCTCAGCATTATCCTCATGGATTTTCGCGGGAAGGGAATAAAAACAACCGGTAAAAACGCCGGTCTCTTTATGGGGTCTTCAATTCTGTTCGGCCTTCCGTGGTACATACCCAACTGGATTTTAAAAGGCACCCCCATTGACCGGTCCGGCCTGTATGTTTTAAAACTCCAGTATACCCATATTCCAAAGGAACAGCTTGAAACGGTCAACAGCTTTACCGGTCTCATACGGCTCGATCCCCTGTTTTTCTTTAAGAATACAGGCATAAACGCATACACATATTTTATTCAGGATATCCGTGAGCTCATCGGATTGCCGTTCGGTATTCTCATTATTGCTGGGGCAGCCGTTCTCGTCGTCCTTCTGATAAAAAAACGTCTCTGCTTTACCGGTGCGCAGTGGGCGTTTTTCTCGTTTCCCCTTTTCCATTTTGCCGCGCTGGCCCTCATTCATTACAATATTCGGTTCGCTTTTTTCAGAATCCCTTTTTATGCGATTCTCCTGTTCGTTCCCCTTATGTACCTCATAAAACGGGCCGATAAACGGCAGGGGAGGTTTCGAAAAAGCAGCGTGCTCTTTGCCGTCGCCCTTGTTCTGGTTATCCTGAAATTCTATCAGGGCTATCTGGATATCAAAACCCATTACAGCGTCGTTCATGATCCGGTGGAAATTTTTGGTGCCGCCCGTATCGTAAAAGCCTATAACTTCGACAGCAGCTGTGGAATTATCGCGCGGCGACCGCATCTCTGTTATTATTCGGGTCTCCGGTTCATCATGTTTCCCACTAATCTGGAATATTTTGAGGATCTTTTTGAGTTCGCATACAATGAAAAGGCGCGGTTTTTCTGGGTCGATGATCTTGTTGTAAGAACATGCCCGACAATTAAATTCATGGTTGAAAAGATACAGAAATATCCGGGATATACACCGGTTTTTGCATGCCCGTACGGAGTTCTCTATCTCATCGACAATGTCAACTGAATGATTGAAGCTTGAGGGATAAAGAGACAAAGAGACTGATAGACTTTCCTGACACCGGAACTGCTTTTCAATACCGGGAGTGATCCCCCTCCGCTTGTTTTTTCCCGTATTCTCTGCAAATCATTTGATGTTGTTTTATGAAAATACGTGTTGTATTATACCGTAACGAATACACCGTCAGTCATACATGCTCAACAAGGGAGGTATCTGTATGAAAAAGTATTATGCTGCCGTGGTTTTTACTCTGGCTGTGATTGTTTTTGCCGGCAGCCTGTTTGCGGAGGAGTTCAACGGCCTCAACATGAATCTCGGCAATCTGGCGCGGCTTTCGAAAGCCAGGACGCGCTCCATCAGCCCGGAAAACCTGACCGGCGAAAAAGGAAAAGCCGGCATGGCGAAAGTCGGCGATGGCACCGCTTCCAACGCGGCCCGCGACCTCGGCCAGGGCTGGAAAGTCAATCCCTATATCCATATCAAGCCGAGTGAAACCTTCACCCTTGGCGAAATACAGGGCCCCGGCGCCATTCAGCAGATATGGATGACACCCGCGGGCACCTGGCGGTACATGATCCTGCGCTTCTACTGGGATGGCGAGAAGGAGCCCTCGGTCGAGTGCCCGGTCGGCGACTTTTTTGCCTGCGGCTGGGGCAAGTACGCTCAGGTATCGTCCCTGCCGATCTGCGTCAATCCCGGCAGCGCGTTCAACTGCTACTGGGAGATGCCCTTCCGGAAGTCGGCGAAAATCACCATGGAGAACATCGGCGAAAACCAGTGCACCCTCTACTACCAGATAAATTACACGCTCACCGATGTTCCTCAGGACGCCGCATACTTCCATGCCCAGTTCAGGCGCACCAATCCCCTGCCCTATAAGGATGTCTATACGATCGTGGACAGTATAAAAGGCTGGGGCCAGTATGTGGGAACCTACATGTGCTGGAGTGTGAACAACGACGGCTGGTGGGGCGAAGGCGAGATCAAGTTCTTCATGGACGGCGACACTGCGTTCCCGACCATCTGCGGCACCGGCACCGAGGATTATTTCTGCGGTTCATACTGCTTCATTGCCAAAGATCAGAACGGCAAGGACAATTACCGGGAATTCACGACGCCCTATACCGGCATGCCGCAGGTGATTCGTCCGGACGGTCTCTACGTGGCCAATACGCGCTTCGGTCTGTACCGGTGGCACATCATGGACCCGGTCCGGTTCGAGAAAGACCTGAAGGTTACCATCCAGGCGCTCGGCTGGCGCTCGGGGGGACGGTATCTGCCGCTCCAGGACGATATATCCTCGGTGGCGTTCTGGTACCAGACGGAGCCGCATAATCCGTTCCCGAAACTGCCGGACAAGGATTATCTCGAAATTCAGTAGACGGGTTCTTTCAGCTTTTGTAGTGAAATAAGATATGCATGATAAATTGTTACTCACACACTCAACCGTCTCAAAACGGAGGAACGGCATGAAAAAGGTACTGGTTCCGGTGCTCGTTATGATGGTGACATGTTTCTGCGCAGGTTCTGCTTTGGCCCTTCCCGGACTGTCCATGGAAGTGGGTGTCAACGTCCCCATGCCGTCCGGTGATTTTGGTGATGTTTTTAAAACCGGTATCGGCGGAAGCGCCAATGCGTTTGTCGGACTTCCCATGATGCCGCTCAAGTTCGGCGGTCATGTGGGTTACAACCGGTTTCCTTATAAAAACATTGATGACGAGAACTTTTCTATAATCGAAGTCGTTCCCTCGGCGCGGTATCAGATGGGTCTTCCGCTCGTGGGCTATGCTTTCGTACAGGCTGGCGTCGGCTTGTTCCGGTTAAGTTCGAGTATTTCCGGCGTCGATTCTGAAAACAAACTCGGATTCAATGTCGGCGCCGGTGCGGCGTTAACATTGCTTCCTTCTTTGAATATCTTTGCCATGCCTTCGTACACGTGGATCGACAACGAGGATACAAGCACCACATACATCACACTCACCGTCGGGCTTTCATTCTGAGAAATCGGTGGAACACGGGTAGACTCCATTATTATCCTGAAACGCTCGACTGTGATAAACTGTGCGGTAAACCCGGAAATGAAATCAGGGTGACATGTATGTCGTCACCCTGATTTTTTTGTATCTGATTGCCTGTGACCTGCGAAATTATCCATATCATCAGGCATAAAACCGAAAAACAGATGATTTTCACGGTATAGTGTCATTCCCGTGAAAACGGGAATCCATCATGTCTCTGTGTGCCGTTGTGTTTTTACGGTTCAGTATTTTCGGAAATAATCCCGATTAAAAAAGCGCGTTCGGGAATATCGAATCTTTTACTCAGGCATTTCCCGCCCTCGTGTTCAACGACCCGATTTCAATGAGGTTTCCCTCGGGATCGGCGACCATCGATGAACGCATGCCCCATGGCTCGTCGCGCGGCCCGTAGACCGGCGTCGCTCCGGCTCCGGTAATGCGCCGGAACTCGTTATCGACATCCCCGGACAATGGCAGCATGATCGCAAGCTCGAACGTTCCGTTGAGTCCGGTCGTATATGAGGGTGTCTGCCCGAGCAGCTCCGGCAGCATCCTGCGCTCGTACATCGCGAAACGGATTCCTTCATGGTTGAATTCCGCATAGGGCCCCTTGCCGTCCCATTCGATTTCGAGGCCGAGCACATCGCGGTAAAAAGCGACCATTTTCCGAAGATCGTTTACGAACAATCCCACCATATTGAACCGGGTTGCCATCATTTGTCCTTTCTCTGAAAACGGTTGCCGGCATCATCACCGTCATTTTTTCGCTGTGTTGTATCCTTTCTCGCCGTATGGCTGTAATTTATCCAGAATCATGTCCTCGAGCACCTTCAGCTCACCCACATAATCGTGGTTCGGATCATCGACAGGGTCAAGCGTCTCGACCACCTCGAAGGAGAAATTATTAGCCCCGTATTTTTTATAGTCTTCCTGGAGCTCTGCGTTACCGTGCGAACCCATATCGATAAACCTGTTTCTGGCGGCGGGAAGGTTTACACTGCTGCCGACAAGAACCTTTCCGGTTGCGAGGTTGCGAATTAGATATACTCCCATAGGCTGGTGTGTATTTTTATACTCCCTTTTCAGTTCCGCTCGTTTATCCATTTTTTCCTCTTTGTATTATAGTCGCGTTGAATATTAATTTTCATCATACATACATACATACAACCATACAACCATAAACCACTTACTACAAACTATAAACCATAAACCATGAACTTTGTCCGCCCTTCTGTCAGCCTGACCGTAACCGTCTTTGCCTCTTTGTCATAGCTCCAGCTCCCGATCTGGTTGCCGCGGTCGAGTATGCTGAGCACTTTTTCCGGCGCGCGGGGCATGCTTATGACAATATCCGTTTCCCCGGAAGTATCCGCCTCGAATGTCGTCCCTGCGGATTCGCGTTCCATTGCCACTGTTGCCGGCAGGGTCGCCGTAAGGGTGAACGGCTGCTTTCCGCCGCGCGAAAACCGGGTGCCCTGTACGAGGAGAAGCTTCTTTATCTGCCCTGCCCTGTCCGTGGTTATGGCGAACCGGTTCGCTTCGGCTTCGAATCCTTCGGGAACCAGAGTACCGGCGGAACCATCGTTCCTGAAGAACGCCATCGTCGTCTCACCGTGTGTCTCGACACGACCTCCGATCCAGTCGTCGCCCTCCAGGAGCTCCGATTTCGTTTTCTCCGGTGTACCGGACGACGATGTCGCGAGCACTGCAAGAAATGAGGTTTCGGTCACTCCCGGCGCGCTCATGAGGGTTATGAAGCTCTCGTCGCGGTCGGAATTCGTGATCGAATGCGAGACTATCTCCGGGTAGAGCACATCCATGGTGAGGCTCGCCTGAGGCCGCGTGATGGTCATGGTGCTGCCCGAATACGCAATGGAGCTCTTGCCGTTCGTATGCTCGGCGTGGAACAGCCAGCCGTATTCGTGGCCCCTGTCGCTCTTTAAACGGTCGAACAGGAACACGACGCCGGGTTTCATGTACAGGAGCGACCGGGTATAAGCCGAAACCGCGCCTTTATAAACGCAGGTAAGGTCTCCCTCGGCCTCGTCGGCGATGTCACCGGCAAAATGACGGGTCATCCGCGGGTAATCACGGAGCGCTGCAATGCCGTTTTCATAGTCCCCGGCGGCCTGGCTTTCGGGGTTTCTGTCGACGAGCATCACGTTGTGGCCGACCGCCTGTGTGTAGTAGCAGGGATAGTAGAGATTCGCATAATAATCGCTGCCGTGGCCCGCATCGCTCAGGAGTTCCTCGCCGTTGGTCATGAGCACGAAGGTTCCCTGGTCGAGATGATAGTGGTTGGAATTCGGCCCGCACTTGAAGATCATTATGCTGCCCGTGTCCTTCCAGTCGGAGCGCATGACCATGTTCCCCTTGCCCTCGAAGAATTTCGAGGTCGGCAGCTCGTTCCTCATGCGTGGCTTGATTCCGTCCGTGTACCACAGATAGCCGAGATAGCCTCCCCTGCCTGAGTCGAGATACGGTTTCACATACGCGTAGGTCCAGGGGTCGTTGAGACGGTAGCTCAGCCAGAGAAACGGCGGCCCGGTCATGGAGTAGGTATGCGAAACATCGCCGAAATCCTGGTACCTTCCGCTCGAATGAGTCGCGTAGAGCGGGTACACGTAGAACTCCTTCATATTCGTCGTGGTCGTGTAATCGATCCCGAAATTGCGCTCGAACGCGAAGAGCGTCTCCACAAGGTCACGGGTCGCCATTTCCTGGTATGTGTACGGTTCTCCGTAGCTGCCCCCGGGGAAATAGGTACGGTCCATGAATACCCTGAGCTTGGTCAGAATGCCGGTCAGGTACGGTTCGAGGTACGGGTTCGCCGGATCGTCCCCATAGACCGCCGCGGCGGCAAGCCCGATGCCGGAATAGGTAACCGCGAGGTGGTTCGAAAGGTTCGATGGCATGGTATTGACCACCGCGTCGCGCCAGGCGTGACGGAACGCCTTGTCCGTGAGCGCATCCCGCACTGCCTTCCGCTCTTCATCGGACATCAGCGGGAAAAGGAAATCATACCCGATGGCGACCGATTTGGCCACATACCCGACCGGGTAATAAGTATGGTGACCGTGCGCCTCCATCCACGGGTTGTTCCAGACCTTGAAGGAACAGAGCTTGAGAAGCGCCTCTTTTGCCTTGAGTCCCGCCTCTTTGTCGCCGGTGAACGCAAAGCGCCAGGCCCCCGAAGTGATAATCCCCTGAAGCCGCGACATGGGGCCGCGCCACCGGTCGTAATCGTATTCCCACCGCGAATACGGCCCGCCGGAGAGCGACTCCTCGGGAAGATTCTCGCCCTCCCTGATGTTGTCGAGTTTTATATCCGCGAAGTTCGCTTTCCCGCCGAGTGCATTCCGGAGAATGTTTTTAGCCGTCGGCGATTCTTCGTGGGCCATACGGTCGGCGAGCTCATCCGCGCTGAAATAGAGACGCGGGTGATTATCCGCCGTCAGTCGTGCTCCCGGCATGAGAAACCGGAATCCCCAGCGTACTTCGCCGCCCTGCTGGTCCGTACCGGTCAGGTTGAGCGTCCACTGCCCCCGTGCATCACGGTCGGTTATGACATAGAGCGCTTCGTTCGTCCAGAGACCGTCCGCAGTTGCCGTATCCCCGTGGCTCCCGTTGTCGTAAAGCGGGACAGACGAGGCTGCCGGTTTGCCTTCCGGGTCCAGGATATCGCAAACGACCTTTACGAGTCCCGGCCTGTCTTCCGCATAAGCGCTCAGACCGATGGTATCACCGTAGAAATAGTGATGGTTAAGGAAGGATATGCCGAACTCCTCGAGGGTGGTCGATTCGGGTTCTTTTGTGATGAAGCGCCGCTGACGCTCCCCATTGAGCTTGAAGTCATCCATGAGGATAGTGTAACTCATGAGATGGGAGACAAGGGGATAGAACGCCTTGATAGTGACAGCCTGCACGTGTTCCCCTTTATCGAGACTCCCACCGTCGCCGAGGGTGAATTTCCGCACGGGGATGTTGTAATCTTCCCAGCGGTTCGCCACGGGCGACTCTATCGTGTACACATACCGGCGGCCATCGAACAGACCGAGCGATACCTCGAGTGTTTCCGGACTTCGGTCGCTCATGAGGAAAAGGGCAAACTGGACATGAGTGTCCCCGGTTGTCCAGATATCCAGCCGTCTGGTGAATCCTTCCGACAGATCGAGGGCGTCGGTCGGCTTCACGATCCGCGCGATGGCGCAGCTGCTCCCGTTACGGGCGGGCTCGCTCTGGCGCTGGGTCATAGGATCGTAGCCGATGTCCTGGGCGTACGGGTAACTTTCCCATCCGGACAGTTCCCCGGTCTCGAAGTCCCAGCTCAGGGTGCACGATATCCGGTCGACCGGCGCTTTCACCGGTTTTTCCTTCTTCCCGCACCCGGACGGTAGGATAAGTGATATCGCAATTACAAGCGGTAGCAGTGCTTTCATTATTTTTCCTCTTTCATCCTTGGAGGGCGGTTAAAAAGGCTCTTTTTCACACGCCCGGTGACGAAGTATATTGTTTGTTCGCTGTCAAGGGCATGTAAACCAGCACTACGTGTTGACTGGCGACCCCTTTGAAATCCACGATAAATTGTATTGTAATGCATTGATTATAAATAGAATATAGACCATTAAAGCCTGTGAATTCATAAGCCCGTTGAAAAGCCCCGCGGGCACTTTTCTGTAATAATCCGGGGATTCATCACCGGGTGGAATCATCTGGCAGTCGTAAGCTGCGGCGCACCGGGATAACTGTCGGAAACCGTAATATCGTCAAAATATATGCTACCCGATACCCCGCCCGAACTACTGATTACGCCGACCGTCATGTTCCTGAGTTCCCAGCCGTTTGTGAACCGGTGGAGGAAGGACATTTTCCTGTCTCCGTCGACCCACAGTTCGAAGCCCCCGTTGCCGGCGTCGGCTTTACACCGTATATCGATGCAGTGCCAGGAATCCGGCGAGACATGCGCGAGGCCGGGAATATAGCTGCTCGGGCACGGAAGCGTGAAATTCCGGCGCTTGTTGTCGTTGCATACCACATAAACGTACGGCCCGCCGTTCCCGGAGGAAAGAAATACGTCCGCGACAAGGAAGTCGACCGAATTCGTGAGGCGCATGATATGCACGGTCCTGTTATCGGGCAGGACAAAATTCCTGCTCAGCCTGAAATAGAACCGCACATAAGTGTCGTCGAGTGTTGTCACATCGTTTTTCCTGAGCGAGATCCCGTTCGTGTCTTCCACATGACACGCAATTCCGTACGTTCCTCCGTGGGCGGCATTCCGTAACACCGACAGCGTATTCCTGCCGTTCCGGGAATCTTCCTTCCATGCCGCGGCGCTCCCGCTCTCGAAATTCTCGGCAAACGACACATAATCGGGCTTCATTTCCACAGTCTGACCGTCCGATGTTCCCACTGAGGTCAATCCGACGCCGTTTACCGCTTTGACGGTGACATAGTAGGTGACCCCTCTGGTCAGCGACAGATTCGTCCTCGTTACCGTGACGCTCGTCGAACGCCCGTTGTCGATCCAGTCGATTATCTCCGCGCCACCCGGAGTTATGCCGATCCTGTACCAGTACCGCGCGATGCCCGATTCCGGATCGAGACACCGGTCCCAGTTCGCCGCAAGCCGTGTCGTATGGGGCGTATATGCAAGATCGGCTCCCGTTCCGTCCCGAACAATAGGCTTGCCGGGTGGAGTCGTATCCATCGCTGTGCTCGTCAGCCGTATCTCCCCTCTCCCGGGTACCGCTCCGTATTGCGCCATGCCTGCTGTGACGGGGACAATGCTTTCGAGATCGCCCTGGTTGACATGGCAGAATTTCCAGTTTTTCGGCACTTCGGTAAGCAGGGTAAGCGGGAAATCGTACCGGTCGGGATCGGCATCGGATGCCAATTCGAGCCGGATGAGGCTGTTCGAAGCCTCGATTACGGCGACCCGGGCGGAAATCCGCTCCTGCTCGTACTTGTGGACATCCCCGTATGTTCCTGTCCACAGCTTGTCCTTCACCGAGGCGAGATAGTCAAGAAAAGCCTCGAAATGGGATGGCTCGAATCCAAGCCATTCGAGGTACGGTCCCGTGCCGTGCGTATACATGGCTGTCCATGTCCCCTCTTCGATCGCACGGCGGGCATGCGCGATGAGGCTGTCCGCATTGTCGGGGCCTCTGTATTGAATTCCGCCGCCCCGTCCGTCGACGAGACCGTGTTTGCCGATGATATATTCGTATCCCTTGGGCCAGGAGGTTCCCCCGCCGCGGTTGAACAGGACCAGATCGCTCGATCCCGGCGGATTGAGCGACCGTATTATCCGCGCGGTCTCCCCAATCTCATAATCGGCCTCTTCCATGAAATTGGCCCCGTTGTGATCCATCGAATGGTCGCACAGCTCCATTCCCGTCCGGCTCGCGAGGCTTTCCCATGTGTCGATACCGTACCCGTAACGGGTTGTTGCGGGATTCACCCAGAACGAAGCCACGAGTCCCCGTTGTATGAGGTTGGGTATGCAGTAATCACGGTGGGACTGCATGCTGTCGTCGAATCCCATACTGTACGCGCCTTTTTTATTGTCTTTCCACGGGGCGACCGTAGTCGAGCCGACAGCGGCTGATACGGTGGAAACGATGATTGTTATGCCGCAGATTACGAGACAACACGCACTATACGCTCTTTTCATGGTTCTCTCTCCTGAGACCGGAACACGGCTATAACGGGAACGGTTCAATCATGAATTATCCCTTTTCCCCTTCTCCTGTCTTTAATCTTTCCCCTTATGCCTTATGCCTGTCATTAACGCCTTCTGCCTGTCTTTTGTATTATACCTTAGCCCCTCAGTGCCTTAGTCTCTGTCTTTTCCTCTTCTGCCTTGTGCCTTATGCCTTATGCCTGTCATTAACGCCTTCTGCCTGTCTTTATTTGACAAGCGCATCGAGAAGCGGCTGTATCCATGCCTTCTTTTCCGGATCGTACACTCCGAATCCCGTTTCCATAAGCTCCCATATCGACCAGCTCATCCCATCTTTTTCCGCGGTTTGCCTGATGAAACGGGTCCATGCGATGCGCGACTCCATGTCTGCTTTTTTATATGCGCCGAACTCACCGAGAAAGAGCGGCCGGTTGTGACGTTGTGCCCAGTCGACTGCCTTGTTGAAATCGTCGGTGACCGCCTGTTTTTCCTCCGGTGTGGCTCTCCATGTCATACCGAGCCATTCCTCGCTTCCCTTTGCGAACGATGCGCCCTGATGAGTGAAATGGTGCGGGCTGTAGTAATGGATTTCGACTATGATGTTGCGGTCGTCTTCGGGAAGCTCGAGCTCCTCGATGGCCTTGATGCCGTTCCATGCGCCCGGTCCGAGGACGAGCGTTCTGTCCGGATTCGAAGCGCGGATAATTTTCAGGGCGTCTTTCAGGAAGTAATTCCACAAATAAGGCGTCAGGTTATTATAAGGTTCGTTGAGGACACCTAAATAGACATTGTCCGGAAAGTCCTTGTAATGATCGGCCATCTGTTTCCATGTTGCCAGGAACTTATCCCTGTTGCCCATCGGATCGTCCCCCATCGCATGGTACTCGTGGTTGTCGATGATTACGGTGAATCCGCGTGAAAGCGCCTGATTGACCGTCCAGTCCACACGTTCGTAGAATGCCGGTTCGATCGTATAAGGGGGTTTGTCCGAGCAATGCGAGAACGGCCCGATGTTGATGCGGACATTGGTGAATCCCGCCTTCTTTATGAGGTCGAGTTCATCCTGTTCCATCTTTTTATCCCAGGTATCGAAGCGGTAGAGGATATTCCCGAGATTGCCTCCTCTGCCGAGACGGGCATTCTGCTTGAACGCATCGGGGGGATTACCCGCGGCGCAGACGGTTCCCGGAGCGGTGATAAACAGGGCCCCCACAAACACTGTTATCAGCACAAATCCTTTTAAAAACAGTATATTACGTTTATTCAGCATGTCAGCCCTCCTGTCCGTCGCAAAGGATTTTCTGTAATATAGGTTCGGATGGCATCCAGTGATTCGGAATTTCTGATTATGTGGTCGTACAATGACCGCTGCCATGCAAACCGGTTGACACCGATGAGATGTATTTCTTTGGATGTAGTGGTTTTAAACGCCCCGATCAGGTTCGATAAGGTTTTTATTTTATGTGGTACCAATCGTGAGGAATTGCATTGTTCCCGCAGGGACAGGTCGCGACCTGTCCCTATTTGGTGTAATATTTTATCACCTTTTATCATTTCCTCACCGGCATTCAATTCTGACTCATGACGTATAACAATTATACCGTGAACATGATCAGGCATAACGATACATGCATCCAGGCTTACATAATCATACCTTGTCTCCATATGCTTCCACTGATGTTCTATTATTCGTCCGCAGTCGTTCAGAATCATGATTCCATGGTCTACCGTCCCGAAATATTCGACATGGTTTTTCGTGCATATGGTGACGAAATAATAACCATCGCTTGCGTAATCATAGTCCCGTAACCTGTTTGATTTTCGATTGTATTTCATGTCTGTATAACCGGTGAAACGTTGCGAAACGTAGGGACAGGTCGCGACCTGTCCCAGCCGGCCCTGTTGTTTTATCACCGCTCATCATTACCTCACCGCGCGATCGCCGCCGTTTTCGCGCCGGTCATCGTTGCAAGGCTCCCCGGGGCAAGCTCGATCTGGAGTCCCCGTTTCCCGGCGCTCACATACACCGTATCGAACATATCTGCCGACACATCGACAACCGTCGGGAGACGTTTCCGCTGTCCGAGGGGGCTGATGCCGCCCACGACATACCCCGTGGCGCGCTCTGCTTCCCTGGTATCGGCCATTTCTGCTTTTCTTGCGCCAATGACAGCCGCAAAAACCTTGAGGTCGAGCTGCTTCGAGACGGGTACAATCGCGACCGCAAGACGGCTTTTCTGGCCGTCGAGCGCCACGATGAGGGTCTTGAACACACGGTCCTCGCTCACACCGAGCGCACGGGCTGCTTCTTCGCCGAACGAGGAGGCGGCGGGATTGTGCTCGTACTCGTGGAGCGTAAACGGTATCTTCGCCTTCTGTGCCGCTGTGACTGCGGGAGTCATTCTCTTTATCCTTGCTTTCCGGTCTATTCACGGTCTGCCGGTATTCCGTACATCACCCGGCGGCCGTCTCAATGCAGGATGGGCTTACATTTTCTGTTTTTTTACGCGGTACCGTATGATAGTGTAGTATTTCTCCGGGTTTCCCTTGAAAAACATCCCCGGCCCTTTTATGTATTCTTCCTCGTGGTTGCCGGTGACAGCATACCCCTGCTGCCCGATGAAATCCATGAGCCTTTTTACCGTGGGTTCTTCACTGGTATAGGGGCCGATGTGGAGAATTTCCGCCACTTCGCCGTACTCCCATGTCGCGAGCGAAACGGTTATCTCCGGCGCGTGTTTCACTTCGGGAAGCTCCGTCGTGTTTTCGGGAACCGGCAGTGCATAGACACCGGTCCATTCCGACTTCGGCGTGTCAAGGGACAACGGCCACCGGGCACGGGGTGCAGGCATATGCGGGCCCTTCGGAATCCCCTTGATTTTAAAATATGTTTTGAAAAGGGTACCGAACGCTTTCCCTCCGGCAGTATTCGGATCGCCCGTGGCTTCAACGACCAGCATTTTCTGGTTCTGCAGCTCCGTTATCCTCGGATTTTTAAGAAAGTCGAACTGCGAAAGATCAGGACCTTTCGGCATGAAAAAGAAAAACAGCACACATGCGATAATAACCAGAACAGCAGGCACAATCAGCAGTTTCTTCATAATCTACCCCCTGAATAAGAATATGCCTGTAAATCGCCTTCTTGCAGTACCGGCTCACCCCTGTTTCGCAAACGTATATGTCTTTTCCCCGCGCCTGAGCAGTGCAAACAGCCCGCCTGCGGCAATTCCGGCCAGTATGTCGGGTTCCTTCATGTGGTGGTCGCTGAATGACAGGATGCCACCAGGCTTCAGGACACGGTGAAGTTCCCGGAGCACCGCCGCAGGTTTTTCCAGGTCGTGAAACGTGTCATAAAGCAGCGCAACATCGACATCACCATCGTTAAGACCGGTTGCACAGTCGGTAAGACCGGTTTCGACGGTACGAAGCTCCCGCTTCAACGAGGACTTTTTCCGATGGGGTCATTATATCACGGATTTTAAACATGATGGACATTATTTCGAAATCAAGCCAGCTCATAATACGCCTCCTGTCGGGCGCTGCCGGATTGTCCCGAACTTTAACGGTAATTCCTATTTTGTTTCCGGCGCAAGGGATTTGACCACCACCGGATTGTTGTACTCCTTCGCGGTATCGAGCACATAGGTCTCGAATTCCTGCGCGGTTTTATTGACCGAGCCGTCGCTCCACCCCGCGGCGATGAGATATTCGTATGCCAGACTGCTGTCGTTCACCGGCAGGGAGAACGCATGAGCGCCGTAGGAATCGTCGATGTACCGGTACTCGGGCTTGTAGCTGTCCTTCATGACAAGCGCGGTGCCGATGAAGGCGACATTGAGCCGTGTCTCGAACTCGCGCTGGACATCGGGATCGAAAATGTCGACATTTTTGGCGAAGGACATGATGACTCCGCCCTTATGGTACGAGCGCTCCTCGTTCATGAGTTTCCTGATGGCGCAGCCGAATGTCGTGCCGTTCTTTTCGGGGAAGAATTTCAGAAACCGCACCATGCAGGTGGAATAGCTCTTGTCCCTGTACGCCGTGTAGAGCTGTTCGAGCTCGTACGCGCCGGAGCCGGAGCGCCAGTTCATGATGTGGACGCGGATCATGCTCCGCAGCGGGCCGTTCACCACCGTATCGAACGCATACCGGGTGTCCTGCACCTGCCCCTTCCCGCGGAACGGGCTGTACCGGGGGCGTGATACTGCGGTCGGTTTCGCCGTGTCCTCGAAGAGGCATATTCCCCCGGCGCCGAACGAATCCTCCACGGTCATGATGTCGTTGCCGTAGACAGAACCGGCGGTATATCCGGAGATGTTCGATGTGTTCTCGTGGTTCGACACGAGCATCGGCTCACGTTTGCCGTAGAGGTCGACATCGCTGAAATACCAGAGCTTCCAGCCCATGACTTTCGATTCCCACCAGGGGACGATGTGACGGCCGTAGGCGCCGATCTCGGCATGGGTCTCGTGGGCGAAGATACCCCGGTCGTTCGTGCCGATGTACACGAAAAACGTCTTCGTTTCGCGGGGCTTGAAATCGCTCATGAAGAACAGTTCGTCCCAGACACCGTCCTTGTCGAGGTCATCGAGCTGGTACGCTATATGGTGGCCGTTGGTCTCCTTGAGTGAAATGCCGCTGCCGGTCGCCTTCTTCTGATCGAGAGTCGGCTCGGGCTGCGAGGGAAGCGTCGGGTCGATCACGAAAACATCGGCCTCGTATGTGCTTGCCACCGGCGACTGAGCGCGCGTGATAACCACCGGGCAGTCCTTACGATTCATGTCGAGCGTGTTGGTCACTGTGACCCTGATGCGTTTTGTCGGCGCGAAATCCCCTTCGGTATACCAGCCCTCCGTCTGGGGGAAAACAACAGCCGTGGAAAATAAAAAGAAGACACACCATACCGGAAACATCCTTGCACAGCGCATAGACAGGCTCCCTTTCATGAATGATTGAAATCGGGGTAATTAAACCATGAATTTACTGAGAATATAGATCAGAACTGTCCGGTTAAACTACTGAGTACCTTTTATTTGCAGTAGAATATGATAGTTGCCACTCTTAACCATGGAAACTCACCCCGCGCATAACACCTTGATAAAATAGATGTTAGCGGGCGCTTCCCCTCTCTTGTGGC
>JAJFUH010000001.1 GCA_021372535.1 bacterium | reverse complement strand
CCTTCGGCTCGCTCGGACAGCACCCATTCTTTTTCCGAAAACCGGTTGTGACCGCGGGGCTTTTCAACGGGTTTATAAATTCACAGGATTTAATGGTCTATATTCTATTTATAATCAATGTATTACAATACAATTCATCGTAGATTTCAGGGCGTCACCAGCATGTAAACATGTCCCCGAATCATTAATCGGGGATCAGCACTTTGTGCCGACCCTTGACAGCCAAAATTCAGACATGTAGAGTTTTTCACCACGCTTATAGTATGTGATCCTCCCTGCTTGCGGCATGAGCGGTGGTACACTTTCATCCCCCGTTCATTAATAAGTAGGACACGGCGAAGTCGAGGGAGATCAATCATGTCAGACGATTTAACCGGATAACCGGTAAAAAAGGATTTTCGAATTTATGATGTTTTTCCCCGTATCTCCGAGTCTCCGTGGTGAATCCGGATTATGATCAAGAGAAGAATAACACAGCTCCTTTCGCTGCTCATGCTGCACAGCTCATGGGGACCGGAGCTCAAATGGTTCTGCAATCCCGTGCTGAGCTGCCATTCATGCGTTCTTTCGTGGTTCGCCTGCCCGGTCGGGGTATTCGTCCACTACTCCGGTTACCACGTTTTCCCTTTTCTGGCGCTCGGAACGGTGCTCCTTATCGGGGTGCTCTTCGGACGGCTGCTGTGCGGATGGGTGTGCCCGTTCGGATTTCTCCAGGATATTCTGCACCGCATACCCACACGGAAATTCACCCTGCCGCGCTGGACAGGCTCGATAAAATACGCGGTGCTGATTTTCATGGTGCTCCTCATACCCTTTTTCCTCGGGTCGGAGACCATGTACTCGTTCTGCCGGATTTGTCCGGCATCGGCGCTCCAGGTCACCATACCCGGTCTTGTTTCCACAGGATTTAAGGATATTTCATTGTCAATGGCAGTGAAGCTGACCGTGCTGGCGGTTGTGCTCGTTCTGGTGATCTTTTCCAGCAGGGCATTCTGTAAAACGCTGTGCCCCATCGGTGCGCTGCTGGCGCCGCTCAATTTTATCAGTGTGTGGACAGTATCGGTTCCCACGGAAACCTGTCTATCCTGTAAACGGTGCGACAAAGCCTGCCCGACCGATGTTACGCCATCGGAGCGGATCGCCGAGGGGATCGCGCCGAACCGTTCCCCTGACTGCATAGTCTGCCACGAATGCCAATCGGCATGCACGATTACAGCCGATAAAAAATCGGGATAAAAATAAACCGAGAATTTTTTCTTGCTTTTTCAGGAGCACTATAATAGTTTTGTGATATGAGAAGGTTTGTATACATATTTTACGTCGGCGCTGCGGTGTTTTTATATGGTGCAACCGCCTGCTCCGCCGTGTCCGCTCTTTCCGACAGCACGCCGGAAAGCATCCATGTTTTTCAGCTTCCCTTCAAGGATGACGGTCTCTCCATCCTCTATTTCGACATTCTGCTTGAAAACACGGAAATCGAGTTCAAAAAAGAACCGGATTTCGGAAACCGCGAGATTATCCGCGGTGTGCTTCCGACCGGCCGTAACAAGAGCGAAAACATGTGTTTCGCGCTCGATCGCCCCGAGGGGATACTGTATCTCGATGAGAACCGTAACCTCGACATTACCGACGATATATCCGGAGTTTACAGGGGCAACGAGCTTAACCGTGTAATCAGCTTCAGGGACATCCAGTTTGAATTTACTCATGGAGCAACCGCGGTCCGGTATTCCGTCGACATAAGCTTTTTTTTATACGATAATAAAAGCTGCACCATGATCGTCCGGTCCGGCTGGCAGGGAACGGTCGTGCTCGACGGGAAACAGTGGACGTTAACCATCTCCGACAACCTTGACGGCGTTATCGGTCCGGACGACATGTATCTTCTGACGCCTTTCAGGGAACCTGAAAAACAACAGATCGATGTTTTTTTCTTCAAGCGGAATATAACCAAATCACAAAACAACACTCTTTACAAGATGCCGGTTCCGTACAGCCTGTTTCTGGACGGGCATCAGTACGATCTCGATTTCCGGTTCGAGTCATTCGAGAAAGGCGGGGGACTGACAGCGGTCTTTACCGAGACAACTCCTCCTGCGGGAACGCTCATTCTGGACGGGACAAACATCAGCCGTCTCGTTCTCGAAACTTCGGAACCGGAGAGTCTTGCGGCGGTTGTTCTCGATTCACCCGGTACGACTGTCACCATTCCCGCGCGGTCGTATGTGGTTAAAAACGTTTTTATCGATAGCGGCAACAATTCGCTCGGATTATTCTATTCGTCCCCGATGCTGCCGGTCAAAGTCACCGTGGACAATCCCGCGCACCTCCCGATCGGCTCCCCCCTGATACACACTGCGGAAGTGAAGCGTTTCGGCAGCACGCTGGCCATGACCTATTGTATCAAAGGGGCAGGCGGAGAACTGTACGATCAGACAAAGAGAGACAACCTCTCTGCTCCGAAATTCACCGTATATCATAACAACCGGAAGATAGCATCCGGCTCGTTCCGGTATGGGTGAAGCGGCCCCTGCGCGTACTCATGGCGAGTACCTCTCACAACATACGGCGATCTGAAAATCGTTGTCTCACGGAAAATTGGCGAACTGGGGCCGAAAGACGGCGCTCCGGTAATCGTCCACTGGAGCCTGACCGGGACACTGGCGCGGCTGTTTCTCTGGAAGCTGGTTATCCTCCTGCTGCCCCTGCTCGCGCTGAAAGCCAACAGGAAATGGCAGGCATGGATGGTGCTTGTACCGGTCCTTGGCATCCACGCTCTGGCGCTGTTCGCTGAACTGGCCATCCCTCATGAGGTTACGTTACTCATGTTTCAGACGATCAACAATGTTGTGACGGGTCTCGGCATAGTGTGGATTCTCTCGTGTTTACTCGAAAACCAACGCGGGATTGCCGCCTTTTTCCTGGCAGTTGTCATTCTGGCTGCAGGGGGTATCGTTACCATACTGACATCGACATCTATATCGGATCAGATCCAGACGGGACCATACATGATCATGTATGCTTTCTGCTCTTCGGTCATACTTGTCAGCTTGACCGCATCGCGAGCCATCACCCGAAAACAGTACAATCCTTCCCGTTTCAGGTTATGGCTTCTCATAGTACATGCTCTTATTTCCTCCGTGGGATTCACTCTCATCGTCTTTAGTGTTTCCATTATCGAGAGCCGTACATTACATATCAATGATCTTTTCCAGATATTTGCGGTCGGACTGGTCACCGGTCTGGTACTTTTCGTGATACTGATCCCGTTTATGATCCTGACATTCAACAACAAGGTATACCATGACCGTTTCGATTCGGTATTTCATCTGCAATCTGCTGAAAATTCAGAGGATAGCCATATTGTTTCCGAATGAAAGGAAGTGGTGATGTGAGAAAATATATATTCGCTGTCATGCTGTTCATCGCAGGATCGGGCATGATGACGATCTCTGCTTCCGGGCTCGAAATTCCCATAAAATACGAACGTTACCCGGAAAGAACAAACTTCCCCAATGGGTATCAGGACCTGAACGGTTCACTCCAGCCCCCGCCGGGCACATGGAAATTACCCGCGTTCAAGAGCAAAAAGCCCGTCTATGTGCTCATCAAACTGGGCGATCGTGAACGTCTTGCAGTCATCGATATGCAAAATGCGGACGATCTTTTTTATAACCGTTACTTTTTCGATGCGAACGGAAACGGCAACCTGACGGACGATCCTCCCATCGACGGCAAAATTGTACCCGACAGCAATAAGAGTTACTGTCAGGTGCAGTTTTCCCCCGTGGACATAACGGTCGAAGTCGACGGCAAATCGCTGCCATACAGCTTTCGGCCGGTAATCTCCGGAAACGGACTGAATGGATTTAAAAAGTTCGGGATCGAGGAAAATACACTCAACCAGTATCTGAACGCCTATTTAAGGCTCAATTGCTCATACCGCGGCGAATTTTCGGTCGGCGAAAAAAAGTACATTTTTATGCTCGGTGATTCCAATGTAAACGGGCGCTTCGACGACCGGCTCTTCATACCGGACAATATGAGAATGTACGGCAGGCGGATTATTGTTACCGCGGGCGATCATATATTTCTGTCCGACGGTGAATCCATGGAAAGTTCTGATGTCCAGACATGCGGGGATTACCTGCTTGTGAACGGCAAGCTGTTTGAAATGAATATCAGCACCGCGAAAGGCACGGTTACCCTGACGGAAATAACAAAAGGTCTGGCGCCGCTCAAACTGACAATGTCGACAAAACGGCTGTCGCTTTACACCGAGGATAAAAAGCACTGCCTCATAATGTATGAGCCGGGCAATACGATTATGATCCCGAAAGGAAAATACCGTCTGCTGACCTACGAGGTGTTCCGCAAGGATGAACAGGGGGATCTCTGGCGTATCTGCGCCGGCGCGACAGCGGAAAGCCCGTGGATCACCGTGGACGGTGCAAGCGAAGCGATTCTCACTCTGGGCGAGCCATACACGCCGACCGTCGCCATACCGAAGATGTCGATTCCGAATGCACAGATAAAAACCGGCAGGTCTTCACGGTTATCGCTGAGTTTCAATATCGAGGGTACCGGCGGAGAGTTCCTGTCCGAATTGAGCCGTATCTCGGGAAACAAGAGCGCAATCCCGGTGTCTTCCAGACTGAAAAACCGTCCCAAAGAGCCGACTTACAGAATCGTCAGAGCTGACGGCGAAGTAGTGGCTCAGGGCAATTTCGAGTATGGGTGAGGCTTCAGCTGCGGGGCCACATGGGTTGGCCCGGAGGCTGGCGCTGAATACATTATCCTCTGCAGATACCAGGTCGGACCGTACAAAACCGAGCTGAAAAAGCAGACGATAAAGTTATAGAATATGAGCATCCGCATGGATTATCAGAGTAACACTTATAAATGAGCATAGAGAAATAAAGATTCTGAAACAAGTTCAGGATGACGGTCATGCCGGACTCGTTTCGGTATCTATCCTAATAAATAAGATGCGCAACAAATACTGTCGTCATGTATATCAGAGTAAAAAACCCCGCAGTTCTGCTGCGGGGTTTTCATTGGTGAGAGTGCACCCTGGTTTTATGTGTCTTTTTTTTCGTTTACCCTAAAAACACATACTTGAGAACGAGCATACCCCCGAGCAGATACATGAGCCACGACGCCTCTCTCGTTCTGCCCGAAAGGAGCTTGAGCACAGGATAGAGGATAAATCCCGCCGCAAGGCCGTGCATGATGCTGAAGGTCAATGTCATCACCACGATGGTCATGAAGGCCGGAATAACCTCGGTCAGATCGTCGAAATCGAGACGGCGTATCGTTTTTGCCATGAACGAGCCGACGAGAATGAGAACTGGGGCTATCACCGGATACAGTTTATAGAGGAAATTGCCGCTGCTGTCGTACACATCGTATCCGCCGCCGATCATGGATACAAGGGGGCTGAAAAATATCGCACAAACCATGAGCACCGCCACAACGACCGCCGTGAGACCGGTGCGGCCGCCTTCCCTGACTCCTGTTGTGCTTTCGATGTACGATGTCACGGTGGAAGTACCCATGAGGGCGCCCGTCACCGTGCCGACAGCATCGGCGAAGAGGGCACGCTGCGCCCGGGGCAGTTTCCCGTCCCGCATGATACCGGTTGCCTGACCGACTCCGATAAGGGTTCCGATGGTGTCGAACATGTCCATGAGAAGGAATACGATCAGAACGCCGATAAAATTCAGCTCCAGGGCGCCCCGGATATCGAGTTTCATGAATGTGGGCGATATAGAGGGCGGTGCCGCCACAATCCCCGAGTACTTCACCACGCCCATGAATATGCCGATAACCGCGGTCACAATCATGCCGAGCAGCATGGCACCTTTGATATTCCATATCATGAATGCCACGACGACGATGAAACCGATCAGGGAAAGAATGACCGGCGGGGAACGCAGATCGCCGAGGGCGACGATACCGCCTCCGGGGTCTTTTATCACGATTCCGGCGTAGCTGAGACCGATGAAGGTTATGAAAATCCCTATGGCGGCCGGAATGGCGTTCTTGAGGCTTTCCGGAATCGCATCGATGATCATCTCCCTGACCCGCACAAAGGTAAGAATCAGGAACAATACCCCCGAAACAAAAACAGCGCCGAGGGCTTTTTCCCAAGCCACACTCATCCCGATCACCACGGTGAAAACGAAAAAGAAATTCTCACCCATACCCGGAGCGAGCGCTATCGGGTAATTTGCAAGCAGCGCCATGACAATACAGGCAACCGCCGATGACAGGCAGGTGGCCATCATCACCGATCCGAAATCCATCCCCGCATGAGAGAGCAGCGCGGGCTGGAAAAAAATAATATACGCCATGGAAAGAAATGTCGTGGCGCCCGCGATGATCTCTGTCTGCACTGTCGTGTTGTTTTCCCTGAGCCTGAAAATCTTTTCCAGCATTATATACCTCCATGATCCGCTGATGGTGTCAGCACGATTATATCGAACATGGTGAGTCTCCTCAATATACTCTTGTAATAATACGGGGTATCTGACAGCAGGTCAAGAAATTCTCAGATTATCTGTACATATGAATTAGCAAAAAACCATTATCGCCGCTGCCGTTCACGGTTCGCCCGATATCATTTTCATGAAACAGTAATGTGTCAATAAGCTGAATTTGAGACATTTTAAAGCGTCACGAGTTGTCGCTTTATACTTATAGAGTCCCGAAAACTCCAAACTGGTTGCGATGCATACATATAAGTTTTCCACACAGGGGTAAACGACCGAACGGTAACGACAGAAACACGAAAATCGGGGTCAGTCCTGTTTGTATGCCATGAAAAGTAAAATCACCTGTCCGAATCAAGCATGTATTATATAAACTATTTATTTACAGATTGTTCTGAGCATAAAATCCTGATGCAATCGTATTTTTCTTTCTATTATGTTCCCGTTCAGCAAGTTACCGGAATATGTACCGGAATTATCAGAAATAGATATAAAAATCATTATACTGAAAAATTGTCAACAGTCTTTCAACCGTTCGATGCAGGGGCATTCCGGTATGCGGATCTGTAAAACGATACGGATTTATGGCGACACAACATTATCCCATCGCATTAAAAGCAATACGGTCTTTGTAAGAGACAGCGTCCGCTATCAATCTCAACGCGCCGTCAAACATCTGTACAGGCTGTTCTGCCGCATGAAAATACCCTGTCGCGGTGTCGACCATATTCACGACAACCGAGGCTGCAAAAACAGGGTCGAGCGGTTTCAGAAGACCGCGCTTGATGCCATCCTCGTAGAGCGTCGCGATTACACGGCTGAGTGCGCCGGTAAAGGCTTTTCTAATTTCGAGGTCTTCACTGTATATTCCCCGGAACAGCCCTGTTTTCCCGTTTTTAATCCTGTCGAGAAAGATGAATCTGCACAGAGCGATGAGGAGTGAATCGGACTTCATGTCAGTCGGGACCGTATAGTTGAATTTTCTTATTATCTCCACTGTTTCGCGCCATGCCACCTCGCGAACGATTTCTTCTTTTGACGGGAATATTGCATAAAGGGTTTTTTTACTGATGTGAAGATCGGCGGCAATCTCATTGACTGTCGTTTTCCCGTACCCGTATTTTTTGAAGCGTTCCGCGGCGCTCCGAATAATGTTTTCGACAAGATTTGTCGTTGTCTGGTATGTTTTAGCGGTCATGAAAAGCCCCATATAAACCGGAAACTATAATCGTTTTAAGTTTACAGCATTATAAACGCTGAATATAGAGATGTCAAGTACAATTATTCAAACCGACTGGATAGTAACACAGTGACACACCATTTCGCGATTACAGGCAGCGCATATCATATATCGGAATTCATTCGTTTCCGCCGGAATATTCACTTCGATGTCGCCATGATACGTACCCGGTATTCGCCTGCTCTCCGAACGATGCCGCCTTTTTTATTTTTTTTTATTCCGGCATTTCGTATATTGGGATTTAAATAGATATTTACATGGAATTTATTTACTCAAAGGAGGTTAATCGTGTCAAAACCTTATGATAAAGAGTATCTCAGGGAACTGGCACGTCAATCGCGCATTGATGTCATCAAAATGCTCACAGCCGCGGAGAGCGGCCATTCGGGCGGGTCTCTTTCCGAGATCGAGATCATTGTCTCGCTTTATGGTCATGTCATGAACCACGACAGCAAAAACCCGTCGATGAAAAACCGCGACCGTTTCGTTCTCTCGAAGGGTCATGGCATCCCCGGACAGTACGCGGTCATGGCAAACCTCGGATATTGGCCCCGCGAGAGCCTGCTTTCCCTGCGCAAGGTCGATTCCCCGTTTCAGGGACATCCCGACAGGTGCAGGCTTTCAGCCCTCGAAGCATCCACCGGCTCGCTCGGCCAGGGATTGAGTATCGCCCTCGGATATGCGCTCGCTTCAAAGCTCGAAAACAACGCGTTCCGCGTTTACTGCCTCATCGGGGATGGCGAGAGCCAGGAGGGCCAGATATGGGAAGCGGCCCTCGCGGCTCCCAAATTCAAGGTCGACAACCTCGTGTGCATACTCGATTACAACAAGGCTCAGATCGACGGGTATGTGAAGGATGTCATGCCTATCGAACCGATTGCCGACAAATGGAAAGCATTCGGCTGGCACGTGATTTCAGTGGATGGGCACGATTTTGACGACATCATTGACGCTTTCAATGAGGCTGCATCGACAAAGGGTAAACCGACGTTTATCATTGCAGATACGGTCAAAGGGAAAGGCGTATCCTTCATGGAAGGTCTCGTCGACTGGCATGGCGTCGCCCCGAACAAAGAACAGGAAGCGAAAGCCCTTGAAGAGCTGAGCGCTTAAGAGCGGAGGAGAGAAAATCATGGCAAAAATGGCTACACGAAAATCGTTCGGCCAGGCTCTCCTCGAGCTTGGCGGTATTCACAGGGACATTGTGGTGCTCGATGCGGACCTGTCCAAATCCACCATGTCAAAGATGTTTGCGGACAAATACCCCGACCGTTTCTTTGAAATGGGCATTTCGGAGGCGAACATGATCGGCGCCGGCGCAGGACTCGCGCTCGCCGGGAAAAAACCGTTCATCTGCTCGTTCGCGTGTTTCGTCACCGGCCGCTACGACACCATCCGTATCTCCGTGGCCTACTCGGAAGCCCCGGTCCGTATCGTGGGAACCCATGCAGGCATCGGCATCGGCGAAGATGGCAATTCGCAGATGGGGCTCGAGGATATCGGTCTCATGCGCGGCCTGCCACATATGACCGTCATCCAGCCGGCGGACGACATCGAGACACGGCTTGCGGTCAGGTGGATGGTGGAAAACGATGTCCCGAGCTATCTGCGGCTCACCCGTCAGAATGTCACCGATGTCAATGGCCCCGGGTATAAGTTCACTATCGGCAAGGCTGTGGAGCTTGTCCCGGGGAAAGACATAACCATCATGGCCTCGGGCGGGCCGGTTCATCATGCCGTCGCGGCAGCGGAGCTGCTCAAAAAGGACGGCATCTCGGCCGGCGTGGTCAATATCCATACGATTAAACCGATCGATGCCGAAGCGATACGGCGCTGCGCCCGTGAAACCGGACACATCGTCACCGTCGAGGATCACAACATCATCGGCGGTCTGGGAACGGCCGTTGCCGAGGTTCTGGCCGAATCGGGCGCGGGGAAGCTCACCCGTCACGGCCTCAGGGATGCGTTCGGCGAATCGGGAACCTGTGAGGATCTCTATAAAAAATACCGTTTCGATCCGGAAGGCATCGCGGAAGTTGTAAAAGAAGCTCTCGGCAGGTAAAGCGCGAGGTTAAATAACGCCCGTACCCGTGGAAAAAACTTTTAATGAAGCAAGGTTCGAGCGGCCTTTCCGGCGCTTTTATGGGATTTACGGGAGTAACAACCGCTGAAAAATGTAATAAAGATGTCGTTAAGTAAATATTATCTGTTGTTTTATATTGAGTTACAGAAAATACACAGACTCCGGTAAAAGTACTTGCGGCTTCGCACTGTTTTACTGTTTATTATTCCTGAAAGACAGGAATTTTTTACAAGGAGCGTGCCATGAAAGCATTTGTTGATCCCACACTCTGCACAGCCTGCGGTCTCTGTGTTGACACATGCCCCGATGTATTCGAAATGGAAGATGTTGCGGTTGTAATTGTCGATACCGTCCCTGCCGATCTCGAACAGTGCGTTATCGAAGCGACGGAGAGCTGCCCGGTTGAGGCGATATCGTTCGAATAATCTACCGTATTATGTGCATACAAAAGGCGGGTTTTTGAGGCTCGCCTTTTTTATTGCCTGATGATATTAATATGGTATAAAATAAAATCGGTTATCCAGTTTGATAAGCATAGAAAACCCTTTTTAAGAGGGCTGTGAAAAAGTATATTTTTCACGAGCCCGATAATGAAATGTATTGTTTCGGTGCTGTCAAGGGCATGTAAATCGGCACTTCGTGCCGACCCTTGACAGCTTATATCCACACTAACAGACTATATCACAAGACTTTTAAAAAGAATTATTTCTTCCGATAGTATGTGATCCCCCCTGCCTGCGGCATCCCCCCTTTTAAGGGGGGAGCGGCTTTTGGGGCACTTTCATCCCCCTTTCCTTTATAAGGGGGAAACGGCGAAGCCGAGGGGGATAAATCATGTTGGCTGATTTAACTGGATAACCGGTATAAATAAAACCGGTGCTTTTAAACATGACAATCCCCGGTTTACCCTGATCTGTCGGCTCGAATTGAAAATTTCCACGAACCTGCACGAAATACTTGACATCCCGGTCCGTATATTTGACATTTATTTCCGTAAGGCGCGTAAAAAATCCCCCGGTGGATGAAATTCATACACACGGGAATATATCATCGTTTTGCTTAAGGGTCTGATAATATGAGAGTTGGTTATATTCAGTTCAAGCCGGAATTCGGCGCGGTCGAGGCCAATGTGGAAACAATGAAACGTCTTATCTCCTCGGCCGAGGCCGATCTCCTTGTCCTTCCGGAACTCGCGACGACGGGGTATACGTTTTTGAAAAAGGCCGATCTGGCGGGCATATCCGAACGGTTCGAGACATCGCCGAGTCTCGATGCGCTCATGAAGGTCGCCGCCAAGCGGTCGTGCGGAATCGTGGTGGGATTCGCCGAGAATGACGGCGGCAGGCTGTACAATTCCGCTGCCCTCCTCCGTCCCGACGGGAGCCGTGAACTCTACCGCAAGATTCACCTCTTCGGAACGGAAACCATCATTTTCGAGCCGGGGAATATCCCGTTCGCCGTGCACGATTTCAACGGATTCAGGCTCGGCATGATCATCTGCTTCGACTGGTTTTTCCCGGAATCCGTACGGGTTCTTGCCCTCAAAGGCGCACAGATAATCTGTCACCCCGTCAACTTCGTGCTTCCCTGGGGACAGCGCGCCATGGTAATCAGGAGCATTGAAAACCGCGTATTCTCCGTCACGGCCAACCGTTACGGCAGTGAAACTGTTGGCGACAAAACCTTCAGTTTCACCGGCGCAAGCCAGATAACGACTCCGGGTGGCGAGGTGCTCGCAAGCGCGCCGCCTGAAGGCGACCATGTCGCTGTCGTCGACATCAACCCCGTCGATGCGGACAATAAAAGTATCAATAAATACAGTGACTTGTTCAAAACCAGGCAACCCGGATTCTACAAAGAAATCACCGAATCATAGAAAACGAGGAGCGGGCGGTCATGTTTCCCCTGTACAGCGACAGACCATTGTCACGATTTCCGTTCATGACACTGCTGCTCATCGCGGTTAACGCTGCTGTTTTCTGGATACAGCTGACAGGTCCGGGATCGGTTGCGCAATCGGTGCGGCTCTATGGCATGATACCGGTCGATTTCTTTCATCCGGGAACGGTCAGTATTCCCGGCCGTATGACTCCGTATTTTTCGATTATGACGAGTATGTTTTCCCACGGCGGATTTTTGCATCTCGGCGCAAATATGCTCTATCTCTGGGCTTTCGGCCGTAATGTCGAGGACGATTTCGGCCATTTCAGGTTTCTCGTTTTTTACCTTGCCTCCGGGATTTGTGCCGTTCTGGCGTTTGCGTTCGCTTTTCCCGCCGGAACCGTGCCGCTCGTGGGTGCGTCCGGCGCGATAGCGGGCATTTTAGGAGCGTATTTTTTACGGTTTCCGGGTTCACGGATATACTGTCTGGTGATACTGATCATTTTTGTGCGGATTATCCCCATTCCGGCATTCATCATGCTCGGGCTCTGGTTTGTAATACAGCTCAGCCAGAGCATGACGAGCATCGTTGCCGCGGAAGGCGCCGCCGGACAGGGTGGTGTGGCATTCATTTCACATGTGGCCGGTTTTGTCGTAGGGATTGTGTGGACGCTGTGGGAACTGCGGCGCCGGTATCACCATGGCCGCTGAAGCTGATTAAAAAAACGCCGCCGCTCGCATATACGCGCGTATAACGGATATATGTATAACACATCGACAACTGGACGTTAAAATATGGAACCGGTTATTCCGGGGGCAAAAACCGGGCCTCCCCATAAAGTGATGAAATCGACTTTCGTGGGAACGGTAATACCGGTAACCGATGAAAACGCTGCCCGCGCCATCGTGAAAGAGATAAAAGCGGCCGACCGCAAGGCGCGTCATGTTGCCTTTGCATTCCGTATTGCCGGAAACCCGGTAAGGGAGGGAATGTCGGATGACGGCGAGCCGCACGGCACCGGAGGCATGCCAATTCTCCTTCTCCTGAGAAACGGCGATATCACCAATATCCTCGTAACCGTGACACGCTATTGGGGTGGTATAAAGCTCGGTCCGGGGAACCTGAAACGCGCGTATCGTGATGCGGCAAAAAGCGCGCTGGGTTTCTGAACAATTTTTTTAAATATTTTTCATTTTCCTGTTGAATTATGCTATACTTTTTTTTTAGACACCCTTATATTTACGTCAGAGATTGCGCAGGTTAATATCATTGTGTATTATGTTGTTATTATTGATAATATGTGCAAATAACATAACCATGGTTTTTACCGATAAGACAGTAATTACCGGACAAACAGTTGAAACCGTTCAACAGGTATTGTAAGGACGAGGTTTATATGAAAAAGACACCCTCAAAAACAACCGGCAAAAAGACATCAGAGAAACTGTATACCCTTAAAGTTACCCTGATGAGCGGCCCCGTAAACGACGAGTTCTTTGATGAAAATCCCGAAGTATCCCGGACAATCCAGATTCTTGGAAGCCAGACCCTTGAAAACCTCCATGATTCGATTTTTACCGCATTCGACCGTTTTGACGAACATCTCTACGAGTTTCAGTTCGGATCGAAGATGCACGCCCGTGATGCAGTCCGGTACATTATGCCCTATGATCCATCGGATCTGACATCATCCGATAACATCGCCGGAAGTGTATGTAAAACCAGCATCGATTCGCTCAACCTGAAAGACGGCCAGACATTTTTCTACTGGTTTGACTTCGGTGATGACTGGATGCATGAGGTATTCGTTCTCTCGGTCGATACCGATTCATCGGGCGGCAAATACCCTAAAATTACCGAACGCATCGGAGACAGCCCGCCCCAGTACAGCGAAATGGAGGATGATGACGACCCTGTCCATGAACTGGATGATGAGGACGATCTTGAAGACAAGTATTACAGGGGTTACTCTTCCGGAAACAAGTACGGCGATTATGGCGGCCTGATGGCAGGGTATCACGATGACGAATCCTATGACTGATTTTCAGGCATATGGTATTATATTGTATCATCGGGCGCGTTAAGCCGGATAATTCATAAACTTGTATTTTTTCTCAAAAAAGATCCCCCCTGCCTTTCGGCATCCCCCCTTTTTAAGGGGGGAGATGGTGCGATTCCCCCTTTCTGTAATAAGGGGGATACGGTTCGCTGTGCTGCTCGGCGTCGCGGCGGGAGCCGAGGGGGATCATGTGAAAGCCGGAATAACGTTATAACATTGTTATTGATGAGTATACGCCATAATTACCTGTGCTTTTTCCGGTGTTTGTGAATAATCAGCGTGAAATAGATAGTATTCACCGCCCCCAAAAAACACGGCGTTAATGACATGAAAAAAAAGCACTAATGGAAGTTACTGTATATACTTCATTTACAAGGAGCATCGATCATGAAGACTGGCGGTATGACACCGGATTTTAACGCTCTCGCGGCTTCCGCACGCCGCTTTACCGAAACGCCGCGCCGGCTTGCCGGGCATGTGCCGACCATCGCGATCACTCCTGTTGCGGACGGCAGGACGGGAGCATACGAGGGAAACTGTGAAAAAACATGGCGGATGGTCGAACGTGTCCATAAGCTGATCACCGGCGCAGTAAAACTCCCGGACGGCACACCCGTAAGGGTCGTCGTTGCGCCGGAAATCGTCTACGGCGCCCGTACAGGAGCTCTTGCCCAGGAATACTATGCGAAAGAGGGGGTGAGCGCCAATATCTGGGTAAGCCGTTCATGGTCGTACAGCGACGAGCTCATGTCCGCCGCGCAGGGTCTCGGCAGCAGCGAATGGCAGCAGGCAGCGTACGGTCTCAACCAGACCGACCGTCCCGGAGCGGTCTGGCTCAAGGCATTCTGCGCCGCCATGGATGAGAAGGGACGGCCGATTTTCTCGATCTACAATCCCGATCTGGAGTCCGAGGAAGGGGACATTGCCCCGTACGCCGCCGAACGGCTCGTCCGGTTTGCCCGCGCCGCCGCGGCTGTCGCGGAGATGCGCGGCAAGAACTACCTCTCGGTCGGAAGCGTGTCGATGGGAATAATCGGCTCCGATGTCCGCCGCAACATCATGCTCAGGTACCTGGGAATGGGCTCAGTTTCGGTCGACATGGTTGCGGTCAAAGGCCGTATGGAGCGGGGATTTTATGACCATAACGAGCTCGAACGGGCGTTCGCGTTCATGAAGGAGCGGTTCTCGTTCGATTTCGGTAAAGGCAAACGTCCCTGTTCGCCCGACGATCTTCTCCGCGAGTGTATCAAAATGACTCTCATCGTCCGCGACATGATGATCGGCAACCCGAAGCTCGCCGATCCCGCAGTCGGGAAGAAGCAGGGATTCAAGGCCGATGTCGAGCACGCGCAGGGCCATAACGCCGTAGCAGCCGGAACACAGGGGCAGCGCGCATGGACCGATCTCTATCCGAACTACGACCTGACCGAATCAATCCTCAACAGCTCCTTCGACTGGAACGGGTTCAGAACGCCGTTCATCGTGGCGACCGAAAACGACAGCAAGAACGCCATCGGCATGCTTGCCGCACACCTCCTTACCGGCATGGCGCAGCTTTTCGCCGACATCCGTACGAACTGGACGGTCGAGAGCATCAGGAAGGCAACCGGAGCCGATATCAGCCGCATCGCTCCGGGAGGATTTATCGACAAGCGGAACTCGGGCGCCGGCGCGCTCGATTATGCCCTCGATGTCATCGGCCTCGTCTCGAAAAAACATACCATGGAAATCAGCGCGGTTACCGATGCCATCCGTAACGATGCCAAACTCCGCAAGAAACTGATCGACTCCGCCATCAAAGGAACGGGATACAAGTGCGCGTCACTCGAATATTTCCCCGGCGACGGGCTTTCGAGCCACTATCGTACACCCGGCGGCATTCCCATGACCGCCTACCGTTACAATGTCATCGGCGATGAGCTGACCTGCTCGGTTATCGAGGGCGAGACCATCGATCTCCCGGATGCTGTGGCGGACCATGTGAGCAAACGCACCGACCCGACATGGCCCGAAACCTTCTGGGCGCCGCGAGGCATGACATCCTTCGAGTACATGTCGAAAATCGGGCCGAACCACGACGGTAACTCGTTCGGGCTCATCGGGGCAGACATGATCACCCTCAACGCCATGCTCCGCATCCCGGTCGATTTCCACAATATCCCTCAAAAGGATATCTTCAGACCGACCATGTGGGACCGTTACGGCGGCGATGACTTCAGGGCATGCGAAAAACTCGGGCCGGTATACAGGTAATGACAGGATTGACAAGATAAAGACATTTTTTTGACAGGATTTACAAGATTAACAAGATGAAATTGTATCCCTTTACTCTGGCCATATAGGTATAACAACAGAAATAAAATTGACAGGATTGACAAGATAAAGACATTTTTTTGACAGGATTTACAAGATTAACAAGATTAAAAAGATGAGATTGTATTTAAAAGATAATGAAGAATAAGTGCAATATTCATCAAAAGTATATAATTGTTTATATAATTTATATAATCACTATAACTTAGCTTAAACGCTGTGTATATAAAAGATTAAAATGCAATTAATCTTGTTAATCTTGTCAATCCTGTCTAAAATGTTTTTGTTTTTTATCCCGTCTCTTCATATAACTATTTCATTCAATCCTGTTTATCCTGTCTGAAAAGTTTTTTTATTATTAAACGGAACTCCGTGTCCCATTACTTTCCTGTCCCTTTTCCCACCATCACATCCACATGTCCTACAGCCTTGAAGCCGTTTTCGCCCGCCCGCTCGACCCGGACGAGATACAGTCCGGCTTTTTTGAACCGGTGTACGATCACGGCATATCCCTGCGGATCATGCTGGTCGCCGGGAGGATTCGATGCGGTCGTGTCGCCCGGACTGCCATCGCCGAAATCCCATGTTTCCCTGCCGGGACCGGTGCGGAACGAACGAACCTTGAAGGTGACTGGATCGCCGGGCTGTATATCGAATGACGGCGAATACGTGACATGAATCGTCGGAGGCAGGCTGTCGGGACGGTTTTTGTCGATTACATTGACCACGGTGAAATCATAGTCGACGTTCCCCCTGCTGTCGGTGACTTTGAGTACCTCGCTGTAGATTCCGGGCTGCCTGTAAACATGCTCAATGACCGGGCCTGTCGCTTTTGTGCCATCGCTCAGGAGCCATTCATACGATACAATGGAGCCGTCAAAGCATCGCGACTTGTCGCCTTTGAGCAGGACTTTCCGCCCGGTTGCGACGAGCTGATGAGGCCGCGCCACCGCAATAAGAGACGGCTTATACTGGGCGGCATACGCTTCCCAGAGGTAGACATATCCTTCCTCGGTGCCCCATTTTCCCGAGGGCTGCCTGCATATTATCTCGAAGTGGAGATGCGACCATCCGCCGCTGCCGCCCTCTTTGCCGAGCTCGCCGATTTTCTGACCCATTTTGACCCGCTCGCCGGGGATGACATTGGTCTCGAAGCTCTTGAGATGGGAATAGCGGTAGTACCATCCCCTGTCATCGAGTATGTAGATAACATCGTACCGCGGAGCGACCGGCGTATCCTTCTCCTGTCCCTCAAGCGCCTGCACGCCCTTGGACACAACAAGGCCGTCGGTGGCCGAAAAGACATCCACCATTCCCTCCGGCCCACCGATATCGAGGCCGTTGTGGTAATATATCTTCTTGCTTGACGGTTCCTCACCGGCATCGACGAACACCGGCTCGTTGCTCATCTGAGTGTCGCTCGCAAACCAGCGCTGTCCGGCGGGATAGACAAAGGTGCCGGGATTGATGAACGGTGAGCCCGCCGGCCACAGACGGAGCCTCACATCACTCTCGAGACCCCACGAATCGGATTGCGAGTTCGTATAGTACGCTTTCGTTATCGGGCAGTCGATCATCACACTCCCCGCGCTGACCGGCAGGTTGTAATTACCCGAATCGAGTGTTACTTCCTTGCCGTTTACCGACACTCTTATACGCGACGAGCGGACCGCATCCCGGAATTCATCGCGGGTTTCCTCCGCAGAAAGGACCGACAGGGTGACCGAAGTCCCGTCGGTGAGTTTGACTGTCTGCGTCTGCCCGATGTTGACATCCGTCACCGTACGGAGCGGCGAAATCGTCTGCCCAATCACATCCGCAGAGGA